>DATLHW010000310.1:0-8630 GCA_035539675.1 Burkholderiales bacterium
AACCGAGAAACGATTCTGCCCACGGATCCGGTTGCTCTAACTTGGCTTGCCGCCACTACTGAACTGGTCGCGGAACCTGAGTCGACAGAGGTCGATCAGGAGATGAGCGTCAATCCGGCGCGACAAGACTCAGATTCAGAAAAACGAAAACCCATTAACGTTGAGGAGGCCAAGTTATTCAGCATCGTCGCACCAATGTTGGGAGACCCTTCCTTTACGAATCAAGATTTGGAGACCGTTAAAGAAATCATGACTCCCGGCTTTGAGAACCCAGAGCAGGCGCTAAAACAACTTGGAGACAAGTTGAAGGAAAGGGCCGCGTCGAAGGAAACGCCAACTGGACTCACATTCGCCGAATTGCAGAAGCAATCAGAGTTACTCAGGAAGGAAGCATGGAGGCAATCCACCATGGATCCAAAAACTGAGTTGCGCCCGAAGCAGCATGAACCGCGAAGTTTAACTTTATCGGCCACCGTTGATCCTGAATCTGTGTCGCGCTCGACGCAGGACACGCCATCTCAACTCGGCGTCGGCAAATACAAAGACCCCACAGGACTCACCAAGCCATATACAGGGAAGCTATATTACATCGAAAAAAACGCGCTGATCGTAGGGCCCGATGTGAAGCGGCTGCGTGATGACAGTAAATACGCCTTTCCGGTCGAAACAGCTACCTGTCGAGAGTATTTCAGCCGAATAAATTCCATAGTAACCCTCACCCCAAGTAACAACAATAAATTCACTGTCGAACTAGCGCCGCCGGTGAAGAAACCGACCACAGGACGCACACGCTCATAAAAATCATGCCGTGATAAAAAATAGGGGCGCTTGCAAATCGTCTGCACGCGAATTTGTGGGCATGCCCCCTATTTTTCAGCGCCAAGCTCCGCTTCCACGATTAACGCCTCACCTCACCTCCCCACCCAGAAAATTCCCTATTGGATTTAACGCATCCGCGATGCTATACAACAGCAAGACGCCTTAATTCCGGGAAAGGGAGGGAATGAATGGGCCGACCCAACAGATACAACAATGACCTATTGTCACGCATGCGGAAATGGCGCTACACGCCAGTTGCCATATCGCTTTCGCTAATCATCGCGGCCTGCTCGACAACACCTATTTCCATCCGAACCGCAACGCCTGTGCCCGTTGAACGCATATATGCTCCAAGCCTCGTTGCGAAGTCCGATTCACCAACCACCAAGGCGCGTGTCTCTTTCTCCCGCGATAGTGCGTTTTATCGGTTCGGGTGCAGTAACGACGTCTACGTGAATAACAGGAAGGTCTTCGCAATTCATCAAAACGAGTACATACAACTTTCCCTCGACCCTGGTTCATACTACTTTCGCCTTGGCACTGGCGGCGGTTTATGTCCAAGCATAACCATTGCGCACAATGTGTCATTGAAAAGCGGAGCCCGGGAAATCTACAGAATTGTTCTTCCAACCAATGGCGCTTGGCGCATGGCGCGAGCAAATTAGACGAGAAAATTATTCCGCGCAATTCAACGGCAAACGCAATGTAATTACCGTACCGACTTTTTCGGATCGACGTATGAGAAGTTCGCCGCCCAAAAACTGACTACGCTCATGCATTCCAAGAATGCCGAATGACTTTGCATCAGCTAAGGCCTCGTCGGTGATTCCCTTGCCGTCATCCTCGACCTCAAGGACAAGTTGCCCTTTTTGCTTTTTCATTCGAACGCCGATCTTTGTCGCTTCGGCATGACGGGCGATATTGGTCAGCGCTTCTTGGAGTATGCGAAACACCCCAGTGCTGCGCTCGGCGGACAGGCGAATATATTCAGGCAGACGCAGTTCGTGGTTGATGCCGGTCAATTCGGAAAATTCATTGAGATGACATTTGATCGTCGGAATCAGCCCAAGCGTATCGAGCATCGCAGGCCGTAAACAGGTTGAGATGCGTTTCACGCTCCTGATGGCGCTATCGGTCAGCGCCACCAGCGTGATGACCCTTTCCTGTTCGGCAGACGAGTGCTTAACTTTGTCCATCAACGAGGATAACCCTAACTTCAGCACCGTAAGCAAACCGCCGAGCTCATCATGAACCTCGCGCGCGATCTTGCCGCTTTGCTCTTCGCGCACCGACTCGAGATGCGCCGACAAAGCACGCAATCTACCTTCGCTTTCTCTCAGCGCCTGCTCCGCTCGCTCCCGCTCCGTTACTTCCTCGCGGACTTTTTCCAAAGCATCGGTCAAGTCCGCGGTGCGCGACGATACAGCCTTCTCAAGTTCGCTATTTAACTTGCGCCGCGCCGCCAGTTTGAGGTGAGCCTCGACCCGCGCCACCACTTCCCGGGCGGAAAACGGCTTGATCAGATAATCGTCGGCGCCGCTCTGAAATCCCTCCACTCGGTTTTCTTCGCCCGCTCGCGCCGATAAAATGATGACCGGGATACATTCGAGCGCCGGATCGGCGCGCAGTTTTTTGAGCAAGCCGAAACCGTCAAGCCCAGGCATCATCGCATCAGTTAGCACCAGATCGAATTGCTGCCGGCGCAATGTCGCAAATGCAAGCTCTCCATCCGACACAGCCTTAACGGTCCATCGCGGCGTCAGCAATCCCATGAGGTACTCGCGAAGATCCGCGTTATCATCAACGACAAGAATTCGCGCTCCCGAAAGCTCATCGGAGACGCCAGCCGCCGGCTCCTTGTCGGCGAGCGTCGGCTCGGCGAAGTCGCCGCCGCCCGGCAGCCAACGTAAAGCCTCTCCCGCGAATGCCGAAACATCGTTCGTCATAAACATCGGCGAAGCAGGAGGCACAATTTGATCGGGGCGCAAATGGGCAGACCCAAGCGGAAGCGTAACAACAAACATAGCGCCTTCACCCGGTTCGCTTTCGGCCCGGATATTCCCGCCGTGTATATGCACAAGCTCCTGCACAAGCGCCAAACCAATCCCGGACCCTTCAACGGTGCGGGATCTAACGCCTTCGATACGATGGAAACGCTCGAAAATACGAGGCAACGCATCGGGCGCCACGCCAATGCCCGTATCCCTCACCCGGAGTTCGATTTCCTTGCCCACCAAACCGAGCGTCAATTCGATTTCGCCTACAAATGAGAACTTGTACGCGTTAGACAACAAGTTCAACACGATCTTTTCCCACATTTCTCGATCAACGAAGGCCGGCTCTGGAAGCTGTTCGCATCGCACAATATATTTGAGGCCCGCTCGTTCAATAGCTGAACGGAATACGCCCGCGAGATCAGCGGTAAGGCTGGCAAGATCGGTTGGCTGGAAATGGGCATCGACTCGGCCGGCTTCAATGCGGGAAAATTCGAGCAACGAGTTGACGAGCCGCAACAACCGAAGCGCATTCCTGTGCACCATCTCCAGCAGCGGCCCCACCGCTGTTCGAGACGATTCGGACAAGGTCGTCAACGAATCTTCCAGCGGCGCCAACATCAACGTCAACGGCGTTCGAAACTCGTGGCTGATATTGCTGAAGAATACCGTCTTTGCGCGGTCGAGCTCGGCCAACGCCTCAGCTCGTTTCCGCTCCGTCTCATAGGCTCGCGCATCCATGATGGCGGAGCCAATATGCCCAGCGACAAGTTCAAAAAACGACCGATACTGGTCATCGAGCGGGCGGTGAGGACTGACGCCGACGACAAGCAATCCAGTCAAACCGTCATGCGTCGAGCCAGGAAGCGGCAGGACCAGTGCCTTGGTGGTCGCGACGGCCCAGACTCCGCCGGATAATTGCAAGCCGTGCGCGTTGAGGTCGATCTCCTCCTCGCGCTGGTTATGCAATACGGACGCCAATGGCCAAGGCGCGGAAACGTCATCCGATAGGGACACCGATTGGGGCAAAATATCAGCGTCCGCCAAGCCGGCCGATGCGCAAAACGTTGCGTGAGCGCAAGCGTCGTCAACGACGTAGATCGCGGCAAACGAAATATCCCGCGGATTCTCGGCAAGTACTTCAGCCGCTTGTCTGCAAGCCGCGAGAATGGTTTGCGTCTCTCCAGAACGAATGCCTAGCCGCCGAAGGGTTTCAAGCCGTCTGGCGCCAATCACCTTCTCTGTCGTCTCCATGCAGGGACAAAATACGCCCTCGACTTTGTTACCCTCGCCAAAAACAGGGGTGTACGAGAAGGTGAAGTAAACCTCCTCTTTGAAAACCGCTCGATCAAAATAAAAGAGTATGTCCTCGACCCAAGAAGCCTTGCCCGTCTTCCGGACACTAGAGAGCATTGGGCCAATCGTGGCCTCTATCTCCGGCCATACCTCGTGAACCGAGCGCCCAAGCGCACGAGGATGTTTGACGTTTCCGAGGAAGGGGATAGAAGCGTCGTTATAGAGCAATGTCCATTTAGCGCCCCATAAAATCACGATTGGAAACCGAGACGCCAGACAAATGCTTACAGCGATACGAAGACTATCCGGCCAAGTCGTGGGCGACCCTAGCTCACTCATGTCCCAATCGAAAGCGCGCATACGGACAGCCTGTTCGCTATCCCCATGGAACAAACGCTCCATCACGTCCGGGGTTGCATCGAGAATCGCCAAAACTTTCTCCTGTTGTAAATAGGACTTCAGCAAAAGCGCCCCAACGACGTTGGAACTTCTTACCGTACAAGCTCGTACTGTCCACATCCTGCTTTCGCGTTCCAATTAATTTTGAAATGGAATTACGCGAGCAGATCAATCGCCGTTTCCAGTGGTCAGTCACGTTAAATTTGTCGGGCGACACACCACACTTTTCTCCTCCCACTTGAAGACATGGGCATCCACACAAGTAGAGATATAGCCCATCCCCCTTGAGGAGAAAGGGAGTATTAGGGGCTACGCGTGGACATCCATGCCTTGAAGCAGAAGAGGTATACGCGCTGCCGCATCATTCAACTCCACCGGGACTGACCACTAGGTTCAAGCTGAACCCGGACTTTCCAGGATTATCACGGACGATAGACATCCCTTTCGGCGCATTAGTTGCGATCTGATGAGCGACAGCGGGGCAAAATACTAAGGAACCTCTGATTAAGTGTAGCGAGCGGGGCGAAGGTGAACCGAGGAACGGAGGCGTACGAGTAGTACGTTGAGTACCGGAGCTTCACCTTCGCCCCGCGCAGTAACTTAATCAGAGGTTCCCTAAATGGAATGTGTCCGAGGCTAAGTAGTCAGCAGTTCGAGCGGAAAATAACAAAAAACTCAGGAAGAAATACGACTTCCTGAAAATCCCCGAAATCGCCTCCATCCGCAATGAGCGATAGTTCGTGAATGTTTGGGACCGGGCACGTATCCGTCCCCAAACCAGAGCGCTCCTACTTTTCCGTCTTTGAATCTATCCTGTAGGTCCATCCATGATGATAAGCCTCGTTTTCCTTTCGCTGCTGGCGCATTCCGGAGATCGACCACGTGGTCAATGCGCTAAAGACACCATGAGGCTTGTGATAACCTCTATTGTTAGCTCGATCTTCCTCGCCCTTGGCGCGCCAGTACTCTTCGTCTTTTGTACTCATAGATCTCCCCAACCCTGCGTCACTTGATAAAAGCCCTAGGAAAAAGCGGCATCGCCACGCTAGCCCTCACATCACCACATCGGCTTCTCCACGGGGAGAGGCGCCCTGCCCCCCCTCCTCGCATGAAAATTCACACGCCTCGCTCCATTGCCAAATCAATCCTGAACGCGAAAGCGGCGCGCGGACAGTACAAATAGAACGGCTACCAACGCTGACAAAACGCCCGATTGATTGGGCAATGGAATCGGCTTGTATCTTTATAGCCTAGCGTAACTCAGGTTGGGACACGTTGGCGATTCTTTCCAGCGCCGGTCGCTTCGCTCCTTGTTTTATCGTGTACTATGCTTCAGCTATTCGCCAGTACATGCGGATCACGATACTTCTTTCGTCCTTTGCAAGAAGTTGTGCAATACGGTAGCCGCATTCGGTTCATCCAAAGATCGTGGTTTACTCGATTGAACCGCCCCTCCATGCACACCGAAAGGCTGAAATTCCCATGCCCTCCCGGAAAGAAATTCATGATGTACCCAACCATCTCCACACCATTGCGATGTTAGCGCTGGAAGTGAATAGGTCCGTGGACGTCGTCTCGGAAATTTTTTTGACAGAATTGGCGCGACTCAAAGAAGGAGCCCGCCTCGAAGATTTCCTCGTTGTTCTAACATGCCGGAAAGTACGCGACACCGTTGGCGCACTGTCCCGGTCAGGCGTGTGACGTCGACTCGGAATCGGTGAAGAAGTCGCACCACATAACCTGTGCCGCACGAAGTATTTAAATCGTTTTTTTTCACACCAACTTAATTCGCATACACAACAGGAATGAATATGACACCTGGTCTCATACTGGCTTTGGCTTGCGCAGTTGTGGCGTTGATTTATGGTTTAGCGTCTATTAAGTGGGTGCTTGCGAAAGCGCCAGGCAGTCCGCGAATGCAGGAGATCGCCGCGGCGATTCAACAAGGCGCATCGGCTTATCTGAATCGTCAGTACAAGACTATCGGCATCGTCGGCGTCGTAATTTTTGGCCTTATTGCTTTCTACCTCGGCCTTGCAACCGCGATCGGTTTCGCCATCGGCGCGATTTTCTCCGGGCTCGCGGGTTACATCGGCATGAACGTTTCAGTGCGCTCCAATGTGCGCACGGCTCAAGCGGCGAGTGAAGGCTTGGCCGCCGCTCTGGATGTCGCGTTTCGCGGCGGCGCCGTGACGGGTCTACTGGTGGTCGGCCTCGGCTTGTTGGGCGTCGCGGGATATTACGCAATCCTGGTCATGATGACCGCGCCCGGCGCCGCCGTTCAGATCACGCCGCTGGTTGGCCTCGCTTTTGGCGGTTCGCTGATCTCCATCTTCGCTCGACTGGGCGGCGGCATATTCACCAAGGGCGCGGACGTCGGGGCCGATCTTGTCGGTAAAGTGGAAGCCGGCATACCGGAAGACGACCCACGAAATCCAGCGGTGATCGCCGACAACGTGGGCGACAACGTCGGTGACTGCGCTGGTATGGCCGCCGATTTGTTCGAGACTTATGCGGTAACCATCATCGCCACCATGTTGCTCGGTGGGCTGATGATGAAGGGCTATGAAAACGCGCTCATCTTCCCGTTGGCGCTTGGCGGCGTTTCAATTATCGCCTCCATCGTTGGCTGCTTCTTCGTGAAAATGTGGGATGGCGGCAAAATCATGAACGCGCTTTACCGCGGGCTCATTGTCGCTGGCGCGCTTTCCGCCATCGCTTTCTATCCGATCACCACATGGCTGATGGCGGATAATCCCAGCGGCTATTCGACCATGAACATTTTCCTCTCGGCCATGGTCGGTTTGGCGGTAACGGCGGCGATCGTGTGGATCACTGAGTACTACACGGGAACGCAATTCAGGCCAGTGCGTCATGTGGCCGAAGCCTCCACCACCGGCCATGCAACCAACATCATCGCCGGCCTGGGTGTTTCGATGAAATCGACCGCGGCGCCGGTGATCGTGATCTGCCTTGGCATTCTTGCGGCCTCCTGGCTGGCGGGCCTCTATGGAATCGCCATTGCCGCCACCGCCATGCTATCCATGGCCGGTATTGTCGTCGCACTGGACGCCTACGGCCCAATCACCGACAACGCCGGCGGCATCGCCGAAATGGCCGGCCTGCCGAAACAAATTCGCGACGTGACCGATCCACTCGACGCAGTAGGCAATACCACCAAGGCGGTGACCAAGGGCTACGCCATCGGCTCGGCGGGATTGGCCGCGCTGGTGCTCTTCGCCGACTACACCCACGAATTGGAGAGTCACCTTGGGGGAACGATGACGTTCGATCTTTCCAATCACTACGTCATCGTCGGTTTATTCATTGGCGGCATGATCCCTTATCTCTTCGGCGCAATGGCGATGGAGGCCGTGGGTCGCGCCGCCGGATCAGTGGTTATGGAGGTGCGTCGCCAATTCAAGGAAATCGCCGGCATCATGGAAGGGACGGCCAAACCGGACTATTCCCGCGCGGTGGACATGCTCACCAAATCGGCGATCAAGGAAATGATCGTTCCTTCCTTGCTACCAATTCTCGTCCCCGTGTTAGTCGGCGTAATCCTGGGACCACAGGCGTTGGGCGGCGTACTGATGGGTTCGATTATTACCGGCCTATTCGTCGCCATTTCGATGACCACGGGAGGCGGCGCCTGGGATAACGCGAAGAAATACATCGAGGATGGAAACCACGGCGGCAAGGGCAGCGACGCGCATAAAGCCGCGGTGACCGGCGATACGGTTGGCGATCCTTACAAGGACACTGCTGGCCCTGCGATAAATCCAATGATCAAAATCATTAACATTGTGGCGCTAATGATTGTGCCGTTGCTCGGCAAGGGCCCGGTTTAAGATTTACAGAACCAAAGAGCAAACCGATGTTGAAGCGCGGCTTCAACATCGGTATGCGCGAATAGATTCGACTTCTTTCGAAACCGTAGCGAGCAGCCCGAGATCGAGCCGAGAGGCGCAGGGTGTAGCAGGGGTTTCGGGGAGCATGCTCCCCGCCTGCGGAACGGTTTGCGCGTGCAAGCGCAAACGCGCCCTGCAAGGGTACGAATAGTACGTTGAGCATCGCAGGCTTGATATCGGGCTGCGCAGTAGGTTTCGAAAGAAGTCTATT
>DATLHW010000311.1:0-4898 GCA_035539675.1 Burkholderiales bacterium
TGTGAGCGGTCGAAAGAAGAGAGCCGACAAAAGACGACAACGCCTTTTCATACTCGGTATTTGGATTGAGCCAACTACTATGCACCTTCGCTTCCCGAACGGCTTTCAGCATGTAACGTTCGATACGCTCCGAGAGCGCGGAAAGTTCTGCATCGTCCAAAGGCCAAGCGCCAATGAGCGTTTGATACAGAAGATACTCATCGTTGCGCGATGGCGCTGTGTCGCCATCCAACGCCGTTTTCATTCTCCGAGTAAGCCTCGTCCAACGAGCCACGCGCTGTCGCCATAACGCCGGCAATTCCGACAGCACATTGATTCTCGCCCGTACGTCTTCGGATCGCTTGCCATCATGAGTGGACGTGGCAAGCATGGTATGCGGCCAGTGCTTGGCGCGGTCGTGGCTGGCGCCGTGAAATGCATTCACCGTCATACCAAAGGCGCTTGGGTCGCCGCCAACTTCATTGAGCGACACCAGCCGGTTATAAATATAAAAGCTGGTGTCCTCCATCGCCTTCGCCATTACAGGGCTCGTGAACTGTTGGAATCGCATGGCGAAGTCGGCCACGGCGTCTCGATATGGCTGCTCTTTTCCCTCGCCGATGCTGTTCAATAGCACTGCACGAACAAAATCGAAAACGCTGGCGTCGGCCGGCCGGCTTTTCTTACGGGCGCATTTAACCGCCCAATCGATGAAGCGCTTGTCGTCATCCGACACCTGTTCTCGAGTCACATAAGTGCGATACACCGGAAAACAGGCGGCGACTTCCGTGAGAGCGTCCCGCAAACTATTGACGGTGAAATCACAGGTGTGCCGGTCCGCTAGCGCGATGCGGCTCAACGCATTCGCAAGCACATTCAGCTGGCTCGCCAGGCTGACGCCCATGATGAGCTTCTTGCAGCGATACACCAGATCCGAATAATTGATTCGCTCACCGATGAAAGTCGCGTAGATCCGGTTCATCGCCTCTTCATTCGCCGTGTTCACGAATAATCCATTGACCACATTGGCAAAGCGGTATCCGGTCGTGCCATGTACGGGCCAGTGTTGGGGCAAATGCTCATAACTCGCCGTGATCTTTTCAATCACCACGTAGAGTTCTCGGGCTTTATAAAGCCCCTCTCCCTTGAGGGGAGAGGGGTTGGGGAGAGGGTGAATGTTTAAATTGGCTTCGCCGTCACCCTCTCCCCGGCCCTCTCCCCTCAAGGGAGAGGGAGTATTCGTGGTAACGGATGGACTAATACAAATGTCTTTTCCCTTGAAAGGAAGAGAAGTCAGGCGCTGGAAGTACTGCAACGGATCGTACAACCCATCCGGGTGATCGATACGCAAACCATCCGCCGCTCCCCTCGCCACAAGATCGGAAATCAGTCGATGCGTCGTGACGAAAACCTCTTCCCGCTCCATTCGCAAAGCGGCAAGATCGTTGATATCAAAAAAACGTCGGTAATTAATATCGTCCGCGGCGACCCGCCAAAAGGCGAGCCGGAACGCCTGCGCCTTGATGAGTTGATGAAGCAGCCCAAAGCTCTTCGGATCATTCACGTCGCCATTGAACTTGGCGACATTCTCCATAATAAACACCACGATTTTCTCGGAACGTTTGCACAGCTCGGCAAGATGAAGTTTATGAATTTCCTTGTCGCGATTCCGCTCTGCTCGCATCTCCGGTGAAAGATCTGTTCGAGAAGGCAAGTGACCAAACGCTGTCACGAGGCTGTGCAATTCAAGCGCATGAAGATCGCCTTCGCCCATTTGCGCCGTAAGCCGCTCCACCTCGTGACCCAGAATCTGCACATACTCCTTTGGGTCCACGGGAAAGCGATGCTCGTAATACCAGATGCTGAACTCCCCTTTTTCCTTATCGAAAGCGAGCTTCAGTTCTCCGTTATCCAGAACGGCGCCATATTGACCACCCAATACAGGAGACAACACCTTATCCCGCAACTCCTCCTTGGGCGACTGCCAGTCGATGTCAAAGAACTCGGCAAAAGCGGACGCCTGTCCGTTCTCAAGCACATCCAGCCACCAGGCGTTATCACTCCCCATGATTCCCACATGATTGGGGACAACATCGAGAATCTGACCCATGTCATGTTGCTTGAGCATGGCGACAAAGCGCTCGAAATCTTCAGCGTTACCAATCTCGGGATTCAGCGAAGCATGATCGATGATGTCGTAACCATGCATGCTGCCGGGCCTCGCCCTCAAATAGGGTGACGCATAACAGTGGCTAACCCCCAGTGAATGCAGATAAGGAATGAGCGTAGTTGCTTGCGCGAAGGTGAAATCATGATTGAATTGCATTCGATAGGTCGCGCGCGGAATCCGAACGGGTTCCGGACCAGCGATTGCATCTTCCGCTTTTTCGCGTGACGAAGGAAAGTTGGGATGCGGATGCAGGGTATCCATAAGAAGAAATGTGTAAGGAGAGAGGGAGTAACGGAGCCACTACCCGTAAGAGCGAGCGTGCTTTCGAATATCGGCGTGGCCACAGACGCAATCGCGAGCAAGCTCGCTCCTACAGAGGTTCCTCGATAAACCACGCGATCGCCCATGAATTCAACGACACCACAATCGAGTGCTTCTTTATGGATTCATCCGTGCCATAAACCAGTACGCCAGCAGGATGCTCCACGACAGGCAACGGCTCATCACTCAAATTCGCGATTAACGTTAAAAGACTGCCATCCCCCAAGCGCCATCGAGCTTGCAGCCCATGCGACGCAATCAGCGCGCCATCAACCTGCCCGCCTTTCATGCCGATCAAGCGAGGCGTTATCACTTGCCGCCGCAACGTAAGCAAGGCTTTATAAAATACAAACCATGCGTCATGCGGCGGCTTGGCGATGTTTTCCCAAGTCAGCTTCGAGCGCTCGAACGTCGCCAAGTCATTCGGATCGGGGATGGATTCCCGGCTTGCCGAGTCGCTAAATTTTGCGAAGCGGGCGAACTCCTTTCGGCGACCGTCTCTTACCGCGCCAGCTAAATCCGAACTGAAATGACAAAAGAATTGGAACGGGTCGTCGGCGCCCCACTCTTCCCCCATAAACAGCAAAGGCGGCGATGGCGCCAGCAACATGATCGCCGTCAATGCACGAAGCGCGAGAGGATCGGCAATTGTCGATAGGCGTTCGCCGAAAGCGCGATTCCCCACTTGGTCATGGTTTTGCATGAATGAGATGAACGCGGCTGACGGCAAGTCTGCACTGGGTTCGCCCCGCGCCACGTCCTCACGAAAATGCGACGCCTCGCCTTGGTACGCGAAACCCTGCGTCAGACAACGCAACAGATGCGCCGCAGGCGCTTCCGCATAATCCGAGTAATACCCATCGGATTCTCCAGTAGCGAGCACATGAAACGCGTGATGAATATCGTCGTTCCATTGCGCCGTATACCAATGTGGCCGGCCGCCGTCATCGCGCCGCAAATATCTGGCCTCATTGTCATCGTTTTCCAGCATCAGGTGAATCGGCCTCTCACGGCCCGAACCTACCCTCACCGCTTCCGCGAGTTCAGTAAGAATATGCGACTTGGAGTCATCGACAATCGCCTGCACGGCGTCGAATCTCAACCCGTCCAGATGAAACTCCTCCAACCAGTAGAGCGCGTTATGAATAAAAAAATCCCGCACTACTCGGCTGCCGGCGCCATCAAAATTTATTGCAGCGCCCCACGGCGTGTGATGCCGCTCGGTAAAAAACTGCGGCGCATAGGCATGCAGATAATTTCCTTCGGGGCCGAAGTGGTTGTAAACAACGTCGAGAAAGACCATCAAACCTTTTTGATGCGCCATGTCGATCAGATGTTTCAGATCCTCCGGTTTTCCATAAGCGGCATCAGGCGCATACGGCAAAACACCGTCGTAGCCCCAATTACGATTTCCAGGAAAGTCCGCGACGGGCATTAATTCGATAGCGGTGACGCCAAGCTTGACCAAGTAATCGAACCGCTCGATCGCGGAGAGAAAAGTACCTAAGGGCGTGAACGCGCCCACGTGGATTTCATAAATCACGGCCTCTTCCCACGACCTGCCGCGCCAATGATTATCTTTCCACGCATAAGCCTTAGGATCGACAAGCTGACTTGCGCGATGCACATCGTCCGGGTTATAGCGGGAGGCGGGATCAGGGACATTCAGCTTATCGTCAATGCGATACCAGTATCGAGAGCCGGCGCTGGCGCGCTGTGTCGTCTGAAACCAGCCATCTATGGAAGGCGTCATCGGGAGACGCTCCTCATGGCTATACCGCGTCAGACACAACTCGACCTGTTTCGCTGCGGGAGCCCATAAACTGAAACGCACACCGCTGTCGGTGATTTCAGCGCCGAACGGCATGCTATGCGCGCGGTTCATCCTAGAAACGGCGATTGGACACGCCCGAGTGTGCGTTTCTCGGGCCGTCCCGCTAGGCACGACGAGGCGGCATGGCCATTCCATGCAAGGAGGAGCAACAACGCGGGACGGCCCGAGAAATGTGCAATCGGGCGTGTAGCGTGGTCATTCGATTGGTGAATCATGAAAAGGCGAAAATGTTTGCACATGCAATGCCTTAACACAGGCAATAAGCGGTCAACCGCCGTTTCTAGGATCACGATGCACCTCCTTCAACAACACCAATGAGCGTTCTTGCAGTGTGTAATTGTCGCCAGCGGCGAATGGTCCGCTCTGTTGAACGGTCACTCCCTGGTGCGTGTCCATAACGAGCACCCAGCGTGTATCGTTCGCGACTGTGGGCAAAGTGAACTGAATCGCTTCATGGTGCGCATTCAGCAGCAGCAAAAAATTATCATCCCGCACCGGCCGCCCGCGTTGATCGCGCTCATCCAACGCTTCGCCGGACAGCATGACGCCAAGGCAGCGCGCGAACGAATGCTGCCATTCCTCGTCGCTCATTTC
>DATLHW010000312.1:0-7873 GCA_035539675.1 Burkholderiales bacterium
TCGCTTTTATCGAGAGGCGCTTGCCTTAGCGGGCGATAGTGATAAAGAAACTCGATTTGCAGCATTGCTGGGCGTCGCACGGTCGGCTGCGTGGCTGGAGGACTATAAGCTCGCTGAAGCGAGTTACCGCGAAGCGCTTCCGCTGGCCGCCAACAACGAAGATCAAGCGGTCGCGACCGCCGGTCTTGCGCGGATGTTGAATATTGGAGACCGGCCTCGCGCCGCTTTCGAAGTTTCTTCTCCATTTGTATCGACCTCGATAGATAACGCTCTTGAAGCCGGGCGAGCCGCGTTGTCTTTGGGCTGGGAAGAAAAGGCGGCGGTCCTCGAATTGCCGGGGATTACGATTCCGCCAGACATCGAAAAGAGCCGGCAGGGCCGCGATTTGGCGCGATTGAGAGACGAGCTCTATGTGCGCACCCGCCCTTCGGTAAATTTTGCGTTCGAATATGGCAAGGATAGCGATGACGTACGAACCTACGATAGTACGGTCGGCATCGCATTTTCCTCGGATTCTTTGGGCCAATTCGGCCACCAACCCAGGTGGAATGTGACGACCCGTCATGAGGTGTTTGACGAACAAGCCGCACGCGCGGAAATTTCTCGGTTGCAAAGCGGCGTTCGGATCAATTTGAGTGACGATCTTAAGGCGTCTACGAATTTGGGCGTGGCCCGTGTAAATAGCTGGACCTATGGTGTTTGGCAGGCAGAAATTTCATATCGTCGTAGCGACAATTGGGGGTTAGCGTTCAGCGCTGACCGTGACGCTGTTAAAACGACTACGGCGCTTACTAATCGAATCACCGTGCGCACCGAAACGATTGGCGGCGACGTGAGACTTGGCGATGCCGTTCTTGCCGGCGCGCTACTCCGTCAAACATTCAGCGACGGCAATGATCGCGATGGCGGCGTGCTTCGGATAACGTCACCTGCATTTAACATCGGCGCGGGCGGTCCGTCCCTTGCCGTGCAACTCTATGGCAGATACTTTGAAAATAGCCGCCAAGATGTGATTGGATACTTCAATCCACGCCGTTTCGAAGAACAGCGATTTAACTTCATCTTCAGTGCGCGCTTGTCGCCGGACTGGAGACTTCGCGCAATCCTGGGGCCGGGTCGCCAGTCGGTGGAGAGCGAGAAATCCAACACGGGAACAGCGGAAGTGAAATTAATAGGTCATGTTGATCGAAAAGCGCATGTGGAAATTACCGCGCTCTATGGTGATACTGCGGCATTCGCGAGCTCCGGAGCCGGCTATAAGCGCAGTTTGATAAACGCCTCGTTTGTCGTTCCGTGGTAGAAAAAACGTCGGAGAGGTGCGCTTCCCGAGTGAATTATTCTCCATCATTGCCGTCGTGGATCGGTGTTGATGGAATTTCATCTAACGCAGCCAGCCTGTCCGGTGCGTATCTGTTTTTGTAACAAATGACTCGGGTATTGCAGGAAATACAATACGGCGTCTTATACCTTCTTCCCTGCAAGGTATGCAGGGTTTGAAATTCAAGTAATTTCAACGTTTTGCCTCGGGATGTCTTGCTTGGCGCAATCCTTGCATGTCACGCTAATCCCATTTCCAAAAATCGTGCGTCTTGTTAGATCGTTTGCCATAACTATATTGTGCTGCCCGCGCCTCCATTTTCCGTGCGCGATAAATTTGGAAGTGGAATAAGAACAATATCCCCGCTTTCCTCTATGGGAGCGACTTGGTAGCATGCATTTAACGCTAATGCCTTCCTCGAAAGTCAACGAATGGTCGATCTAGCTATATATAAGATTCTGGTCGAACAGGTGAAGGATTACGCGGTATTCGTGCTCGATCCCGAAGGCCATGTGCTGACTTGGAATCTTGGCGCGCAATATATCAAGGGCTATGCGCCTGACGAGATTATTGGCCGCCACTTCTCCATTTTCTATACGTCAGAAGCGCTTAATAGGAATTGGCCCGCACAAGAATTGAAGTTTGCCGCCATTGAAGGAAGTTTCGAGGATAACGGATGGCGAGTCCGTAAAGACGGCTCCCGTTTCTGGGCTAATGTAATGATTACAGCGTTACGGGACGAGAACGGGAGGCTGATGGGGTACTCGAAAATCACCCGTGATCTTACCGAACGAAAGATGCAGGAAGAAGCGCTGCGTCAAAGCGAGGAGCGGTTCAGGTTACTTGTTGACGGCGTGTTGGATTACGCGATGTTCATGCTTGATCCAGAGGGAGTTGTCACCAGTTGGAACGCGGGCGCCCGGCGTATTACGGATTACACCCCTGACGAGATCATTGGAAAACATTTCTCTCGCTTCTATCTGGCGGAGGATATCGACGCAAACAAACCCTGGGAGGAGTTGGCGACCGCGCGACGCACCGGCCGCGTCGAGACGGAAGGTTGGCGCCTCAAAAAGGATGGCGAGCGTTTCTGGGCAAGGGTGGTGGTAACCGCATTGCATGACGCCGATGGTCGCCTGCGCGGGTTCGCCAAGGTTACGCAGGACCTCACGGAACAACGCCATATTCAAGACCTTGAAAAGGCCGCAGGTAACGTAAATGAGTTCATTGCCGTACTTGCGCATGAGTTGAGGAACCCGCTGGCGCCGATACGTGCTGCAGTGGATGTCATGGCGCGGGCGCCGGTTGGCGATCCGGCGCATAAGGTCATGCGCGAGACGATTGATAGACAAAGCGCCCAGCTTGTTCGCATCGTCGATGACATGCTGGATATTTCGCGCATCACTTGCCACTCACTCCATGTCGAGCAAGCACACTTGGATATAGCCGAAGTTGTGCGTGGCGCTGTTGAGACATCAACGCCGGCGATGGATGCGGGCACGCATGCCTTGGAGATCAACCTGCCGGCGACCCCCGTATTCGTCGACGGCAATCTCCAGCGCTTGACGCAGCTGGTGGCGAATCTTCTAAACAACTCGGCGCACTATACCCCAGAGGGTGGGAAGATCACGGTCAAGGCGTGGGCCGAAAAAGACTCGGCGGTTATACAAGTTTGCGATAACGGCCGCGGAATTGACTCCCAAAGCATCGAATATATCTTCGATATGTTCGTGCAGGGTCGCTCGGCGCTTCAACGAGTCGGAGGCGGCCTCGGCATCGGTCTTGCGCTGGCGCGTAGGATCGCGGAGTTGCATGGCGGGTCCCTGAAAGCGCACAGCGAAGGTGAGAACAAAGGCAGTGAATTTACTTTGCGACTTCCGCTATCGGCTATACAAAGGCATTCCGAGGACAAACGTGTCCAAGTCGCTCCCGAGTTGGTCGCTCAACCACTGATGGCGCGGCGTGTTCTCGTTGTTGATGACAACATTGATGCCGCAACGACTTTGGGCATGATCGTCAGGGCGCTGGGACACGAGCCTTGCGTCGTGCATGATGGCGCTCAGGCGCTTAAAGCGGCGATCGATTTTCATCCTGAGATCGTTTTGCTTGATATCGGTATGCCTGGTCTCGACGGTTATGAGGTGGCTAGACGGCTGCGTATTGTGAACAAAGAGAATCCTGTTCGAATTGTTGGCGTAACCGGCTGGGGTTCGGAAATAGACAGGCAACGGTCCAACGCAGCTGGTTTTGACGTTCATCTCGTTAAGCCGGTGAATGTAAGTCAGTTGGCGAAAATCCTGGGGGAGAGGGGGGACGTCACACTTCACTAATATAGCTGTATCGCCAACCTGCTTTCTTTTTCACGGCATGGGGTGAGACGCTAGTGGTCAGTCATGCTGTTTCCTGGACTCCGCAAACCCCAATTCCAAATTCTCCATGGCCACTGAAATCGAACTTAAGCTATTAGTCACTGTGCGATATCTCCCGAGCCTTCGGGAAGCGCTTAAGCAACGAGTTGGAGGCGAAAAAGCCAAGCGTCGCCGTCTTCTTAGTCATTACTTCGATACCTCTACATTTCAGCTTTGGAAAAATCAGATCGCCTTAAGAGTGCGCCGAGTAGATCGTCGCTGGGTGCAAACTCTAAAAGGAGGCGGCCGCGTTCATGCGGGGATTCATCAACGCGCGGAGTGGGAGACGCCAGTCGAAGCCAGCCGCCCTGATCTTGATGCGTTGACGACTGCTTTCCCGGACGATCGCGAATTACAGCGGCTGATCAAGGAGCTCCCCGGGCAGGACGATATTCAAGCTATCTTCAGCACCGATATTCATCGAGAGGCCTTCATTCTTGCTTTATCCGAGGGCTGCGAAGTGGAAGCTGCTATCGATGAAGGCGAGGTTGTATTTGGCGGCCAGAGAAAGCCGATTAGCGAGTTGGAAATCGAGTTGAAGTCTGGTGATAATCCGGTCCCCATTTTTGATCTCGCTCGTGAATTGTTGAAGGTGGCGCCCTTTACAATCGGCGTCGTCAGCAAAGCGGAGCGGGGTTATTCGTTGGCGAGACAGGACGCGAACGCGGTTCCGCGACGCGCCCAATCCGTGAGCCTTGATCCATCGACTACCGTGGAAGATGCGTTTGTCGCCATCTTCTCCGAGTGCCTGGGCCATCTGTTGGAGAACATGGACGGGTTTGTTGCGGGACCGGGCGTGGAATATCTGCATCAAATGCGCGTGGCTATTCGCCGCTTTCGTGCGGCGCTGACGCTCTTCGGCAATGTCGTCCCGAAATCCGTTTTGGCTGGTGTGGCGACAAACCTTCAGAGCGCCGGGCGGATTTTGGGCGAGGCAAGGAACTGGGATGTCCTCCGCGATGAAAGCCTGCCGGCCTATGCGAACGACGCACATGTGGCGTTCAGCGCGGAATTCACCAATCGAGTGCAACGGAATGCGCGACGGGCCACGGCCAATGCGCGGCGATTTGTCCGCACTCGTCGGCTCACCGATCTGCTGCTTGAAATTGCGTCATGTATCCTGGGGCGCACGTGGCGTCACACGATAACGGAAACGACGTTCACGGCGCTGGCGGAACCGGTGGCGGCGCCAGCTCGT
The DNA here is from genome assembly GCA_035539675.1 of Burkholderiales bacterium. Lineage (GTDB taxonomy): Bacteria > Pseudomonadota > Gammaproteobacteria > Burkholderiales > DATLHW01 > DATLHW01. The sequence goes on from DATLHW010000312.1 coordinate 4,925, forward strand.
TCCGCGATCAACAAGCGATGGCGACAGCTTAAAAAATGCGTCGTCGCTGTTCAACCCGAGAACCCGGCGACGCTGCACGCAGTTCGCATCGCTGCTAAAAAGCTACGTTATTCAATGCAGTTTTTTGCTTCGCTTTTTCCAAAAAAGTCTGTCCAGTCTCACCTCCAGCAATTGGCCGATATCCAAGGCTTGTTGGGACGGCTGAATGATTTTGCGATTGCGGACAAACTTTTGATGGAGGCCATGGCGGATTCGCCTGCGCTGATGGCGGAAGTCGTTGCGATGAGAGTATGGTGTGAGGCGCAGGGGCGATCTGACCAGCGGCAATTCATGGAAACTTGGGAGCGTTTCGCCAAACGCTCATCGCATGACAAAAAAATTATCTAGAATCTTTAGTGGTTAATCTCATGGGGAAAATCTGATTTGGAACGTAAACACATGAATCTTATCCTTTGGCGACACGCGGACGCAGAAGACGGAACCCCTGACATCAAAAGGCGCCTAACGGAGAAGGGCAAGCGCCAAGCCCGCTTGATGGCCGAGTGGCTAAGAGGTCACTTGCCCGACAACGTACGCGTTTTGGTGAGTCCCGCTGTTCGGGCAAGGCAGACGGCTGACGCGCTTGGTATGGATTACTCGATCCTTGATGAAGTTGCTCCGGATGTCGCCCCGTCCACCTTGTTAGCCGCAGCAGGGTGGCCTACGGCGGGCGACAGTGTCCTGGTGGTTGGACATCAACCCACGCTTGGAATGGCCGCGTCACAGTTGATTGTTGGCGACGAGAGCCTCCTGAATATGAAGAAAGGCGCTATCGTTTGGATAGTCCGTGAGGAAGGGAGTGAGGGAGCAACGAATGTGTTGAAGGCCGCGATGTCGCCGGAGATGCTTTAATTGCTGATGTATAAACGTCAAAAAATGGCGCGCGGATAGGCGCAGATTCTTAGGATTACATCAGAGAAAATCTGCGTAAATCTTATGATTCCGCGTTTATCTGCGTCCTATTCTGGAATCTAGTACCTCGTCCTGGAAATGCGCGACCCAATGTTTGAACCGTCAAATACCGCAGCCGGAGACGACATGTTGACTCAAGCTAAATGTTGTTGGAAAAAAATCCGCCACATCAAAGCCAGGCAAGGCGCGAACCGGAAGCAGGTTGAACACCTGCTGGGGATTCGCAACGCGGCCTGACTTTGATGTGGCGGATTTTGTGTCACGTATGTCCAGGACGAGGTACTAGGTTCAACCCAACCGCTTTAACCGAAGATCCACTCCCAACGACTGCCACTGACTAATATCATCATCCAACGCGGCATCGGTAAGCGGATGATGCTTTAACCAAGCTTTTTCGACCGTTACTTCGAATCCATTCTCGCGGCGAGTAAGTTTGACTATCGGCATTTCCGCATTGCCGCGCCCACGCGAGAGCAGAGTGGCGAGTCGAAGCGAAAGGGCGAGCTCCAAGTCAGCCGGCCGCGCCAGGATGGCCTGTGACTTGGCCAGTGAGCCGCGATGCGCCTGCACAATTAGGGCGAGATGGGCTTGATCCATTCTCGAGAAGCCGGGCATGTCCGCATTTTGGATGATGTAGGCGGAGTGCTTGTGATAGCCGGAATAGGCGATTGAGATGCCTACTTCATGCAGCCGTGCGGCCCAGGTGAGCAACTGCCGGTCGTGCTCCGATTGTGCGGTCGCGGCGCCTCGCGCGATTTGTTTGTATAGATCGAGGGCGCTGATTTCAATCCGCGCCGCTTGAATTCGATCTACCTCATATCGATGCATGAAGGCGTTGACCGTCGCCTCCCGCATGTCATGGTGGTGAGTTCGGCCCAACAGATCGTAGAGAACGCCGTGACGGAGGGCGTAATCCGACAGGGTCATTTCGCTTAAATCGAGTTCGTTGAAAATCCCCGACATGATGGCGAAGCCGCCGGCGATGATTGGCGCGCGGTCGGCGCCGAGGCCATCAATGTGGTGAAGTCGTTTTACGTCGCCCGCCTTTAGAAGCGCCGAGCGTAACTTTTTCAACCCGGCGCGGGTGATGCCGGAATCCGCCCACCCGTTCGCGCGAAGCATCTCGCCGATGGCGCGCGCGGTGCCGCTCGACCCAATGGCGGCGCTCCAGCCGGTTTCATCAAAACTCGCGCCAATCGTTTCCACTTCCGTCCGCGCAGCGAGTTCTGCGCGAATGAGGCGGTCTTCGTCGATCCGGCCATCGGGGAAAAAACGTCCCGTATAGCTGACGCAACCCATATAGAGGCTTTCCGTCCTGATCGGCTTTAGTCCTTCGCCAATAATGCATTCCGTTGAGCCGCCGCCGATATCGACTACGAGGCGGCGCTCGGCCGTCAGAGGTAAACCATGAGCGACGCCGACGTAGATGAGGCGAGCCTCTTCGCGACCCGCAATGACTTCAATCGGGAAACCGAGGGCGGTTTCGGCTTTATTGAGGAAAGAGGGGGCATTTTTCGCCACCCGCAAAGTATTCGTGCCGACTGCCCGTACTGATGCTGGAGAAAATCCGCGCAGACGCTCACCAAATCGCTTGAGCGCTTTTAGAGCGTTCTCCTGACATGATTCGGAAAGGTTCTTCTTGCTGTCCAGTCCACCGGCAAGGCGCACTGTCTCCTTCAATGAATCAAGCTCGTATATCTGGTCGCCGACAACCCGCACTACCTGCAGCCGGAAACTGTTGGAGCCCAGATCGACGGCCGCGAGGTTCTCTTGTTCGCTCATGAACGGGCGCTATCAAGTCGATGCAGTGCGTTCGATCTCTTCAAGCGTCACGTGGCGAACATCCTTGCCCTTGACCAGATAGACGACATATTCCGCCATATTCTTCGAGTGGTCGCCAATCCGCTCAATGGCTTTCGCGACGAACAGAATTTCAATCGAGACGGAAATGGTGCGTGGATCTTCCATCATGTAGCTGATCAATTGGCGGATGATGGA
>DATLHW010000313.1:0-2522 GCA_035539675.1 Burkholderiales bacterium
GACAAGCCAGGCGTCTCCCGAACGCTGGGCGCGACGAGATACTTCCACTGGTATCAGACTGCCGTCCTTCCGGCGACATTCGCCAATCGCCATTCTGACTTCGCCGCTTTCGATCAGATCGTCGTAGTCCCGCTTAAGTCCTCTTCTATAAGGCGCAGCCAGTTCCTGAGGACCTCTTTCAAGCAGTTCAGCACGCGTGAAGCCGAGCATCCGGCAAGCGGTTTCGTTGACGTCCACATAACGCATGACGGCGTAGTCGACCAATAATATGGCGTCCACACACAAGTCCACCGCCGCTCGGAAACGGCGCAAGTCTTCCTGATGCAAGCGTTCGGCCGCATCCGCACTGGCCTTTACTTCGTTTGTCACCCGCTGCGCTTCGTCCACAAGACGATCGCCTTCACGGAGTCGGCGAATAAATTTAAAAAGTATGAATACGAAGTTGAGAAGCGCAAGCCCAATGCCGATAAGTTGCACATGACGCAATTGAGCAGCCCGCGCGGAAGCAACCTCCTCAATATCCGCCGTCAGACGATTCATAAGATCGAGCAGCACCAAATTCGTCGTCCGGGCGCGATTCACCGCGATGTCGATCTCGGCGGGATTTTGACCATTCGCCAACAACCTTCGAATAGAGTCGCGATAAGGACTCCAAATGGCGTACGCATCGTTGAGGATGACTCGGCCGGTTTCGGTATCAATAGCGTTGAACCAAACCAGACGATTGTCACTGTCGCGCACCTCCCCTCCTGTGCGGAAGGCGCTAAGGACGCCATCGAACAATTCCACGGTCGCCGTAAGCTCAGCAACATCGCTGGCGACACTGCCTCCCTGCGAGGCTTCGGCTTTCAGATTGAATAACGCCTTGGTCATGCGCTGCGACAGCATGCGTTGGCGGCCCGCGAGATTGATGGACGAGGCGTCGGCGGCGATTTGAAAAGACGTATAAAAACCCAAGGCGAGCACAGCGAGATCAATTACGAGGAAAAGGAGGACCGCGTAGACGATTTCAGTGTACTTGCCGAAAAATCTTGCGGATTCGTTTGATGACATGGTGACCTCGTGAGCTTCCGCATACTGGAATGAAAATCGGCGTGACCGCTACCGCCAAAAACCTTAGAAGATGTTGCTAAAAACCTTAAAACCTATTCGGGATCTAATCAGGCTGGCGCATGTAATACTGAAGAAGCGTCAAACACCCAGATGGGAACCAACACTCATCTGCTCTGTCTTATTTTCTAGTGTTGGGAGAATGTCTGTGAAAAAATTCAAATACCTAATTTTGCTAAATTTAATTTGGTTGCTGGGCGGCTGCGCCAGCTTGCAACCGAAACCTCCCATCCTCCCCGATCAAGTCGTCGAAATGGCGAAGGCCGGCACACCAGCGGAAGCCATTATTCAAAAGCTCAAGGAATCTGGAACCGTTTACCAGCTCTCCGCTGCGGAGTTGGTCAAGCTAAGCAAAGCAGGCGTGCCGACGTCTGTACTGGATTACATGCAGAGCACGTATCTTGAAGCGGTGCGCAGAGATGAGGCGCAACGTGCGTTCTTTTACTACCCCCCGTACCCGCCGCCGTATTGGTATGGGCGGCGTTACTACCGACCCTGGTGGTAATCTTCAGCGCCGAACGAATTTTCTTATCCGCTCCACGGCATCCTGTAGTTTCGCGATATCCGTTGTATAGGCGAAACGGACGTGCTTCTCCGGCGCGTGACCACCGAAATCCACCCCAGGCGTAATGGCGACATACGCTTGCTCCAGCAAATCCTTCGCAAACTTAAAGCTATCGTTCGTGAAAGCCGAACAATCGGCATAAAGATAAAACGCCCCCGCCGGCGTTACAGGAATGTTGAACCCCAGTTCACGTAACGCCGGTAGCAGGAAATTTCGCCGAGCTTCGAATTCCGTCCTTCTGGCCTCAAGGATATGCAGGGTGTCCGGCTGAAATGCGGCCAACGCGGCGTATTGGGCAGGCGTGGATGGCGCGAGGAAAATATTCTGAGCCAGCTTCTCCGCTTCATGCACGTAATTTTCCGGCGCGACCAGCCAGCCAAGGCGCCAGCCGGTCATTTGAAAATACTTCGAGAAGCTATTAACCACGAACGCGTCCGGCGCGACAGCCAGGGCGGTGACGGCGTCCTCGCCGTAGGTAAGACCATGATATATCTCATCAACGATTAACTTTCCGTCGCGCGCCTTCACAGCCTTGGCGATTTCCGCCATTTCCGCCTGATTCACCAGTGTGCCAGTTGGGTTGGCGGGCGAAGCGACCAACGCTGCAACGGTGCGGCTCCGCCAATGTTCGCCTATGAGCGCGGCATTGAGTTGATTGTGCGTGGCGGGACCAACGGGAATGCTAACGGGGCGCCCTTCGAGCAAACGCACGAAATGGCGGTTACACGGATAACCCGGGTCGGCCAAAACGACTTCGTCATCGGGCGATAGCAAGACGCCCAGCGCAAGCAACAGCGCCCCGCTTGCGCCAGGCGTCACGATAATGCGCATCGGATCGACATCAACC
>DATLHW010000314.1:0-7709 GCA_035539675.1 Burkholderiales bacterium
GGATGTTCGTGAATATCCCGCCGCCAATCGATAACCTTCTGCTCCACTTGCTGGGCGAGATCGTCGATCTGATTTTGCAATTGAATATTTTCAGGGGCATTCATAATAATTTCCTGCATTCGTTAGCGCCATGAGCCATAGTGACAACCAGGGGATCTCGAAATAGAACTTCTTTCGAAATCTATCACGCGGCGCGAAGTTGAGGCTCCGGGGCCAAACATACTTATCCGTACGTTTCCGCTCCTCACTTAAAACTCGGCATGTTCACATCCTATGTTCAGAGAGTTGTCTTTAGGACTTACGCAAAAGTGTCTCAGCAAGGCGCGCCGACGCGGACAGTACGAACTTGTACGACAAGGAGACGTAACACCGCTGGGGCGCTTTTGCGCAAGTCCTAGTCTTGATGTTACCTCCGTCACAGCTCCTATTCTATGCGGCAGTGCGGCGCCGCGAATGCACAATATAAGGAATCTTTCAACTTTGAAACCAATTCTTTCGAGGTTCTCGCAGTAATGCGAGTCCCAGCGACGACACGTAGAGGGACAAGTGGTCTTTGTAACGAAAATTCAATCTCTTAATAGGTAGTTACAAACTTGGCGCAGAGCTTGCACATAGAGTCGGCGACACCTCGATTTACCGTATCCATTCAAAATTTAGCGAGAACAAGGACACTTAAAATGCTCGGGGAAACCGACGAGACCAACGCCATCCATCCTGCGGCGAAGGACGAAATGGAAATATCCGTCACTGACTTAATCACGGTCTGGGAACCGGAGACAGTGGCCAGCATCAATGCAGACGATACGATCGTGTCGAACCTTGAGGAAAAAGATCAGTCAGCTCAAAAAGCGCGTATGCAAGGGTTGATGCGGCAGCTTACGCTTGAAGGCCGAGCTACGCCGAATGCAGACGGCGACAAATGGACTATCGCAGAGGCGTGGGACGACCTAAAAGAGAGTAATGCAAATCGGCAGTCGTTTCTGAATGATCCCTCGAATGAACAAGTAAAAAATGAATACGTCGTGCAACAACTCGAAGGCGACACGCTCGCCCCCGGCGAGGGCAAGGACCCCGTTAACGTTACCAGACTTGGCGCGCGGGAACAGTTAGCGCAGGAGAAGCGAATAGCCGGATTCATGACGCACTTGATGACCGAGGCCGATGCAACCCCGCACGATGACAATGGCTGGTGGTCGGTGAAGAAAGATGTATTGCAGAATCTGCAGCAACGGTACGAAGCGTACGCTCAGGCGAAGGGTTTAACTGGCGAGATTCTCAAGGCGAAGGAATTAGCCATTCTCAGCACTGAGCCCCCCCAGAAAATGAAAACAGGGGATTTTATTGGCCAGTTGGAGCCGTACACGACCAGGCGTAGTGAAACAGGCTTCGAATCACATCTCGATGATTTACAAAAATCTCAGCAAAACGAGCGCATTCAAAAATTCGTCGATCATCTAATAGAAAAAAAACTAGCGACAAAGGCGTCCGATGATTCCCCCGAGTGGAACGTCAACGCGGTAGCCTGCTTCGATTTGAAACCGCTTTACTACGAATATGCGGACGAAAAGGGAATCAGGAATCAAATCGTCAAGGCGAATTTTGATTCCTTTGTAAAACACAAACCCGTTAATTTCGATCCATACTTTAAGTCCTGGCCTCCCGTCGCGCTGCAGGATTTCCTAAGCGAAAGAAAAAAAAGCCTGGAGGCGATAGAGGCCAAGGGAGACGACGAGGCTATCAAAGCGGAAGCCGTCAAACATCAGGAAGAAACAGATCAGGTCCTGGAAGCCATACTCGATGCTTTTGAGAACACGAGTTTTGATTCCATACAAACAGGCGTCGATCCTCTTCAGACGAAGCTGCAAGATAATCAAGAGTTGATCTTTGAACAAAACGAGAAACTTGCGAAGATATTGGTCACTTTTGCGCGGGAGCCTGCGCTGTTGGAAGAAGAGCGGCTAAAACATAAGCAGGAAACCGCCGAGTTGTACAAGGCCTTAACGGCGCCCAAAGACCCACCGCGCGACACCAATCCGATAACGCCGCCGGTGGAGCCCGAACGCAGAACATCTCTCGAAACGCCTTCAACAATGACGCCGTCCGACTCCCCTCCTGAAATACCAGAGGAAGAGCAGGATGAAATGGAGCACAACGGCGCCATTGAGCCGTTGCCCGGTCTACCGATTCCACGCACGTTACGAAAAAGGTATGAGCCGGTCGTCAAAGAAAAAAGTGGATCGTTTTTCTCTCGCAATAAAAAACCGCAATCGATTTCTTACAAATCCATCGAAAGTGGCGAAGTTGATTTTGTGGAAAAAGGCGACAAGCTAACCGCAAAACCGGGTCACGGCTACTGTGCGGACGCCATCGTGATGGTCGCACTGGAGCGGGGCGCGAACTACATCACGATTGGAAAAAAAGCATCGCCAGAATTCAGTTTTCACATTGCGTGCGAGGCGCGATCTCGGGATTTGGAAGTACGTGGATTCAAGTGGACGCCCGAAAAAGAAGCTCAATACGCCGCATGGGAGAAGGATCGCGCGCAAGAAAATCCTCCCCAGCCACCGGTTTCAGCGTCAAGGTCCGAGCAACCAAGTAGCACGTTATCCGAAACGCCGCCTTCGCAGGAGGCCCCTCCTCAAGAGCCGCCTCTTCCTCAAGAACCGCCGCTCGTTTCAGAACCCCCGCCCACACATGGTCCGGTAGTCGAAGAAGTCAAAAAGCAATTCCAGACATTCGCCGCGAATTCACCATTATCGGCGCACAAGAGCCTCTCAGAACAGGCGTTACAAAAACTCGACGCCCTCGCAGCAGATAAGAATTATTTCTCCGACACCCCGGGATTTGAAGACAGAGTTCAATCGCTTATTCGAGACACGCAGAAGCGATTCCACGAAATCATTGCGGAAGATCTAATTGCAAAGGAACGTCCCGATTTAAATACGCAAGTTCAGTTCAACCCCTCGAACGACGGCGACTCTCTCATGCGTGGCTCGGGGAAAGACGCAATACCAGGCCGCGTAATGCACGTCCTGCCGAACGGCAACGCACACGTTTGGATACCACCATCCGGCGATCAGCAAGACAAACCCCAAGAAGTCTTGATCGTCACCGCCGAACAACAGCAGAAAATGGGTGTGCTGTTGGAGCCTGGTCAATGCACGAGAGGTGCTTGTATAGGAACCCTCGTCGACGCTAAGTTTCACGAAGCGATTGCTCAGCAGCAAATTCTTCTGCTAGACGACAAAATGAAGTTAACGCCCTCTATCGAGGATGCGACGCCCGGCATGCCGCTTGAAAACATCAGTGTAGGAAAAGACAAGTGCGCACCCGGGATAGTTGTGCATGCTACGCCGGCAGGAGACGCCTATGTCTGGTTACCCCCACCTCCGGACATGCAAAAACGTCAGCCGGATATTTTGCGCGTTTCCGCGGCTCTGCAAGAGGAGATGGGACTGACCTTAGAGCGTGGGACCTCGACCAAAGGCATGAAAGCCGGAGAAAAGCCCGGTGTGACGCCACCAGATCATGGTCTGGGCGATAGCCAATTGAAACGAACAAAAAGTTTCGGAAAAAAATAATTGAATAAGCGCTTTTACAATGATCGCTTTAATTACTTTAATCTGAAATTGGCGCGGATCTCCGGATTATTTCATCAACCGACGTACTCCCCGGCAATATCCCCAAAACACCACTCCACGCACCATCCAGGCGCGACGCGCAGAAGGCATCCGCCATTGGGGCCGGCGCGTAACGCACCAGCAATGACGCTTGTAGCGCGATGGCAATAGATCCGGCCAGCCGGCGCGCAATCAACTCCACATCTTCCCCCACTGTCGTTAAGTCACGCTGTAGGCGATCGATATATTCGTCCAGACGCGTATCGCCACCGCGCGCCGCATTCAGCTCGGCAAAGTAAATATCAATCACACGCGGAGAGCGGACGATGGCGCGCAACACATCCAGGCACATGATGTTGCCGGAACCCTCCCAGATGGAATTCAACGGCGCTTCACGATAGATGCGCGGCATAATGCTTTCCTCCACATATCCGTTACCGCCCAGCACCTCCATGGCCTCGGCCGCGACCATTGGGCACCGTTTGCATACCCAGTACTTCGCCGCGGGCGTCAGCAATCGACGCAGCTCGATCTCCACCTCATCGCCTTGTGCATCGAACGCGCGGGCGAGACGCATCGCCATTGTCGTGGCGGCCTCGGATTCGACTGCGAGATCGGCCAATACATTCTTCATTAGGGGATGATCAACTAATGGCTTTTCGAATGTTTTACGGTGGGTCGCGTGATGAATCGCCTGCGCCGTCGCCTGCCGCATCAATCCCGCCGAACCAATGACGCAATCGAGTCGCGTATACGTAGCCATCTCCACTATCGTGGCGACGCCTCGTCCTTCGTCGCCCAGAAGCCAGCCCAGCGCGCCATCGAATTCCACCTCCGAACTCGCGTTGGATCGGTTGCCGAGTTTGTCCTTCAAACGTTGCAAGCGAATGGCGTTCACTTCTCCATCAGGCGTGAAACGCGGCATAAAAAAACAACTGATCCCCGCATTGGTTTTCGCGAGCACGAGAAACGCATCGCACATGGGCGCGGAGAAAAACCATTTGTGTCCCTTGATGCGATAGGGTTGACCAGAACCTCGCATGGCGAGCGGCGTCGCTTGCGTGATATTGGCCCGCAAGTCCGAGCCTCCCTGCTTCTCCGTCATGCCCATGCCGATTAGCGCGCCGCGCTTTTGGTCGATGGGAACAAAATGCCCATCGTATTCGCGGGAGAACATACGCGGCAGCCAAACCTGAGCCAGAGAAGGCAGCGCCGACGCTTGCTTAGCCAACACCGGCGCGGCCGCGTAAGTCATCGTGAGCGGGCACTGCGAACCATTCTCGACCTGACCATAGAGGATATAAGCGGCCGCTCTCGCCACATGCGCTCCCGGTCGAGGACTGGACCACGGCGACGAATGCAGCCCCTCCTCCACCGCTATACTCATTAGTTCATGCCATGCCGGATGGAACTCGACCTCGTCTCGCCGATCGCCATAACGGTCGTGGGTTTGCAGCGCCGGAGGATACTTGTTGGCGAGATGTCCCAGTTCGATCACGCGCGGATGGCCTAGCTTTTCTCCGAACCGTATGAGCGAATCCATCGCCCACTCGGCGCCATCACGGTTGACCGCCTCGGTCAATGCGCGGTCGGCAGTGAACAGATTGTAATTTTCCAACGGCGGGGATTGATTTAGAGCGCTCTTCATCGCACGACCTCCAACTGCATTTCAGGTCAATGGCGCGAGAGGGAAAGCTAAGGGGGATATGCGATTCTTACTCGCGACAACCAACTACTTGGTAAACAGCTTTTCGAAAATGTTCACAAGACTTCATTCGAAACCGTAGCGAGCGCCCCTTGATCGAATCGAGGAGCGGAAGCGTACGAGTAGTACGTTGAGCACCGGAGGTTCGATCAAGGGGCGCGCAGTAGGTTTCCAATGAAGTCTACCGGCGAACCTGATTCCTGCCGGCGGACTTCGCCTCATAAAGTTTGACGTCGGCAGCAGCAAGTAAGTTCTCGGGCCTCTCCATCTGCAAGTCATCGCTAACGCCAATGCTGATGGTGACCTTGAGATCCGGATGAATCGTTGTCCAATCGTATGTTTCCACGGCCAAGCGAACTTTCTCGCATACGCCAAAAGCGCTCGCCACATCCGTCTCCAACAACAGAATGACGAACTCCTCGCCGCCGTAACGGGCCACCACGTCCGTCTCTCGACAGCTATCGCGCAAAATGCAAGCAATCGCCTTCAACGTTTCATCGCCAATCGCGTGGGAAAATTGATCATTGATCCGTTTGAATAAGTCGATGTCCGCCAACGCGACACTGATACGCCGAGGATGGCGCGAGGCGCGGCGATACTCTTCGGATAGCCGGTCATCGAAGTAACGACGGTTGAAAAGTCCGGTTAAGCCATCTTCCTGATTTTGTTTCTCCAATTGCGCCAGCAACTCATTCTTCACCTGATCGGCAAGCTGCAACGCTTGGTTCAATCCACGCAGGTCTTCATACGCTTTAGCCAACTCCACGTTGCGTAGTCGATGGATTTCCGCCTCGCGTTGCGCCTCATTCAACTGAAAGCCGATCTGCAAACCCTTGAGCTTGCGATCCGACTGTTCATTGAATACTTCACGCTCGAGTGTATGAAACGCCTCGCAATGTCTCAACGCCGACTCATAGTCGCCAAATCGTTTGTACAAATCGCCTAGCGCTTGATGGCATTCGTAGCGAGCCGGCTTGGCTTTCGTTCTCTCCGCGCAAATCAGCGCTTCATGCAAATAATCCTTAGCCGCTTCAAGCCTGTTATGGCGAGCGCAACATTTCCCAAGGCTCAACAGCGCGGTCATTTCTCCGTTCGCATAGCCAATATGGCGAGACAGCTCCAATGCCCGCGTCAACGCTTCCTCGGCTTCGCTGACCTGCCCAATGGCGTCAAGCGTGGCGCCGAGGTTATTGAGAACGCTGGCCTCGCCGAAGTGGTTGCCGGCTCGGCGAAAAAAATTCAGCCCTTCGTTCAACGAACTCAAGGCTTCGCTATAACGCTCAAGGTTTTTGAGCGCGACGCCAATATTGTTGAGAACTTTGGCGACCGACCGGCCATCGCCCATACGCTGACTGATCTCTAAACTCTGCCGGTAATAAATAAGGGCCTGTTCGGAATCACTTGCCTTGACGTATATGAGCCCGATGGTGCGTAAGGTATCAGCGCGGCTCCCTTGATCGCCAGTCGTTTCGCAAATCTTTAGCGCTCGCAGATGATAATCAAGCGCCTTGGCGTAGTCGCCTAAATCGTCGTAAGCAAAACCAGCGGCGCGCCAAGTATTGGCGACGCTTGTCTGATCGCCTAGTTCCTCATATAGATCCAAGGCGAAACGAAATAGCGGCAGAGCCGCTTCGTAATCCGATTGCAATTGGGCGCATAGCGCCTGGTTGTACAACGCGGTCGCCCGCCCTCCTCGATATCCGCAATGCTCGGCCAATTGACGCGCCTCGGAGGCGAACTCGAAAGCGCGTCTCGCATCGAGCGTAAGCTGCGCTTCCGCACGACGATTAAGCGCATCGACGCGGGCGCGATCCTCGTTGGAAAATTCGATGGTTTTATTGGCGGGTAAATCGATGGGGTGTCCGGCAGACATCTCGCGAATGGAGAAAATAGGTTGGGCTCGGACATTATGGCACGATGAGCCGATAGCTCAATAGCCCAAATGCGCTATAAAGCGCCGCCCGCAAAATACCCCAACCGCGTTCTTCTAAGAGCCTATTCGAGATCTTTTCGGGCTTGCGCGAGCGGTTATTTGAGCGCAGGGCTAGGCGCGACGACGTAGCAGGGTCATTCTCCTGTAAGGAGGAGCAACGCCACCATGCGCTCAAATAACCACTCGCCCGGAGGGTTGAGGATAAAAATGCGATTGCGTCAGCAAAACAAAAGGCCCTGGCGTTCGCCCCCTCTCCCGCGCGCGGGAGAGGGTTGGGGAGAGGGCCGTTCGTCGCTTATTTGGAATAGCCAAACCGCGCTCCTCACGCCTAGCACTCGCACTTTTTTATCCTCAACGCAAGCCCAGAAAGATCTCGAATAGGCTCTAAGGGCAAACCGCGTGAACCTGCTCCAGATCCGTATGTCCCTGCAATACCTTTTCGATGCCATCC
>DATLHW010000315.1:0-9641 GCA_035539675.1 Burkholderiales bacterium
CTCTCGCGAGGTAAGACCAGCCGGACGTGGGCTCGCTTTCGCGCCGGATGACGTTGAAACCCGTATCCACGCCATTACAGCGCAGCCTTCGCTTCTTCCGACCTCCCAATCCCGCGCCGCCATGGGCCGGCCTTGCGGCCTGCTGTCCTCCGGGGAGGAGCGATACGGGGTTCCCGCGTTCCGCATCAAGAAGTGTCGCCAGGTTAGGCGCCTGCTTTCGACCGGGAGGCATGTGAGTCACGAGAACGTTACACGTAGACATTCTTCCCGCCGCCAGCACCTTTTGGTTCAAGCGCAAGAGCCGCTTCCGCTTGTTTTACTTGACGATCTTTATCGCAGATTCAGATATCTTCGCCATACCGGCTATCTAGCGCTCATCCGGCTTGCGGCTGCCAGAAGGGTATGCCTCTCGCGATTGATACCCCGGACCTTTCGGTCGCTTCGCACATTGTCAGGGCAGCTCTTGATTCATGCCCCTAGATTCACCCGGTGACACAGGTGGTCCCGTACTGTTTCAGTCGGGACAACTTCTCGACGCAGCATCGCGTCGCACACGAAACGAAGTAACCAGCCCGCGCCACTGACGCTGAGCCGAAGGAAAAAGCACTATTTCGCGGGTCTGGTTCACTGCTCGGTTAGGTGCTGCCATTTATCTCTGCTCGATCACAATATCTGGTGCTTTCTGGACATTTGGCCTTGTGTATTCTGGGTCATTCTCTTTCAAACATCGAAAAGACACATCTATAGTGGTGTCGATACCCATGCGGGTGCGCGAAGTAGTTTCGTTTACGAGCAGAAACTGCTTTCCTTGTTTTGCACACATAGCCTTTCCTGCTTGGAAAGCGCTTTCTCTAGCTGAAGCTGCGCTACGAAATCCGTCGGCGGTAGCTGACACGGAGTATGTATCCCGTCCCATATCAAGGACCTGACTGGTTGATACACAACCAACGAATAGCGCTGCTGAAGAAATAACAGCTAGAACACGTCCTTTGCAGAGCATAAAACCTCCTCGTTTTTACGTGCCGTTTTGTTGATGCGGAGCGACGCGAAAGCCTGGAAGACCAGATTGGCCAAGGGTTGCCTCAAGATCGACACGCTTATTACAAGATGCGCAAATGACGAAATACCCTTTTGTGTCAGACTGGACTGATGGATCGCTCTTGTGCTTTGCCTGTGTCCCTTTATCGTCCAGACCTGCAAGATGAAACAGGACATCACTACAGTGCGGGCACGGAATGTTCATTTTCGGCTCCTAACGGAATGAGGTAAGCCGCGCGCGCCACGGCTGGTAACTATAGGAAAAAGCACGAGTTCGCGCGTCGGCCTTCACCGCTGGGTTAGCCGGCAATGTAGAGCACATTGTTGCCAACCTTGTTTTCGGAGACGAGCTTAGCCAAAGCAGATCCGCTGATCTTTTCAGTTGTGCGTGGGCGCTCGCCGTTCAGCCAGTGCGCGACAAAAGTAAAGCTCTTGCATTCCTTGGCCAAGGCCAGGACAGCTTGGGACAACGCGGCCAGGTAGCTTGGCGAAAGAGCCCAGGTTTCACATTCGAACTCGGCGTCGTCAGAGAGAAACTCGCAGGAACAACCGCCGGTGACTGCAAAGTGAAGACCAGGCGCGCCATTCACCTTTCGGGAAGAGACCGCAAGCCCACTGAGTTGCGAAAGGCGTTCAGCTGATATGCGGGCTTTGGCGTTCGAAGAAATGGAAGCAATGATTTCGAGGCACATGACGGCTAACTTAAATTCGATTTCAAAATCGCCATATAAACTGGCTCCTAACGCCGTATAAACTGCCGCTGCGATGTTAACCCGCCATTATTAAACGAGTAAATCTATAGATCATGGCGTTCTCAGTAATAAATACGGCAACGCTAACACGTCGAAGACGGTGACACAGCAGACGTGCCCTCCTTCAGTAGTGTGAGTTATCCGCCATGTGAGTTAGGCACCCTTCCTTGAACCTAGATTCCGCAGTTGACCGCTTATTACCTATGGAAACATATTGTATGCGCGAGCATTTTCGTATTTTTTCGCACCACCAAATGGGTGAGAACGCTACACACCCGATTGCGCATTTTCCGGACTGCTGGGCGTTGTTTCTCTTCCTTGCATGGAATGGCCATGCCGCCTCGTCGCCCTTGCAGGGCGCGTCTGCGCTTGTACGCGCAGACCGTTCCGCAGGCGGACAGCATGCTGTCCGAAACCCCTGCTACACCCTAGCCAAACAGCCCGGAAAACGCACACTCAGGCGTGTTCAACTGCGGAATCTAGGTTGATTTCCTTGGCGACAAATGGGCGAGAAAAATTTAGGAAGATGGCGCCTTCGATCATGGATATTTCTTGCTTGGCATTTATAAGCATGACGGGATTTCTTTCACTTAGAGTTCGTTACCTATCTCTCCGGCTAGTCACCGTAGTAGAACAAAGAGCCCCAAGACCAGACCAATTAACGGCGCCAGCGATAGAACCGCAAGCAAAAAGTAACCAATGTAGTCTCTCCAATTTGCCGAGAATTCAGTGGGCGGCAATATCTTTTTACGCAATTCTCGAACGCGCAGCCCGAGCACATCCGCCGTTGGTCCCATGGCGTAAAGCGTCTTGCTTCTGCGGCCAATTACAAACGCCGAAAATGATTTTCTTGGAATGACCAGCGCGCCAATTCCTACTAAAGGAAGGCAAAAGAGAGTTGAACATACGTTTGGAAATCTGCCCGCCGCAAACTCCCATGCGGCGATTTGAAGTTCTCCGGCCTTAGTGCACGGATAGCCTGTCACGAGATGATGAATATCGTGACAGTGCAGGGCGCGT
The DNA here is from genome assembly GCA_035539675.1 of Burkholderiales bacterium. Classification (GTDB taxonomy): domain Bacteria; phylum Pseudomonadota; class Gammaproteobacteria; order Burkholderiales; family DATLHW01; genus DATLHW01. Next base: position 2,811 of record DATLHW010000315.1, read on the forward strand.
TTGCGCCAAGCAAAATTTGGAAGCTGCACATTAACAGGGCCAAGCGTTATGAGAGTCCACTGCTTTCTTGAATAGCCGCCGTCATGTGGAAGGTTGCTATTGCGGTAATGCTGTTGCAGTGCTTCTCTTACTGTGAGGCGCCCGTAGTCCTCCATCGTCAACGAGACTCCTTCGGCTTGAGCACGGTCGTCGCGTCCATTCGAACCGGCGTGATGCCCGGCCGTGGCGGAAGCGTAGCCGGGGTTTGAATATCCCACGCTAAGCCAAGCCACTCCAGAACTTGAATGAACCGAAATCCTGGATCGGGTTGGCCAGGGTACAAGCCATGACGCGCGGATGCGGGAAAGGCGTGATGATTGTTATGCCAGCTTTCTCCCATTGTAGGAATCGCGGCGATAGGGACGTCGTATGCTTGCACGCCGGCGCCGTCGACTGTCCAGCTTTGCGGTCCTCGCGAATGCGCGAAGTAAGAGATGAACCAGTGCATTGTTGTACACGCGGCAACCCGAACGAATACGCCCCATACCACCCAAGGCAATCCCCCCACCGCAAAAAGAGCAAGGCCAATGGGTATTTGATGCCACATCCACGTGCGCTCTAGAAATTTGTAGAAAGGGTCATCGCTGATCCCCGGCCCAGGATCAAACCCAGGCGGGTTATCAAAAACAAGCCGGCAGTGGAGATTCCACCATCCATCTTTCAGTAGGCCATGGCGATGGGCGAGGAAATCGTGACAATGGGGTTGGCGCTGCGCCCAGTCGCGCGTGTCGTGCGTGCGGATGGTCCAGATTGGGCCACCCATACCGACCGCGGCTCCCATCCAGACCAATATGCGCTCAAGCCATTTGGAGCATTTGAAACTGCGATGAACCAACCGGCGGTGATAACCAACCGAATGACCGGTGCAGAGCGTTACTGCGCTAAGCACCAAGAACACCGCGAAAGCGCCCCACGTAACGTAGACCGGCGCCAACGTGAGCGCGGCAATGAGCATGCTGCCGTTCCAAATAGATCGGAGCGTATCCCATCGCACGTCTCCGGCGACGGGATCGGTATTCGGGCGAATTATTAGGGAATTGACCTTGTAAGGATCGTGGGCGTATTGGGAGGCGATGGCGTTTTTCATAAGTGTCGTCGTGGTTAACGAGAGTGGAGAAAAAGCCCGTTTTTCAGCAAACGCGGCTCGCGATTGGTTGATTTTCTGCGTGCTGATTTGGCAATTCTAAGCTCTTTTGCATGATCGATATTTGAAAGGGGACAGCTTATGACATCAACACAGAAAAGATGACTGACTTTTTCTTACGCCTTGTCACCGACCTCGTTTCGATTTACCCGTAAACCTCCCGAGCCAACTCCTGCGAGAAGTATCCGGAGTCGACGATGGAGGTTGCACAGCCGGTTGCGCTTGCCCCGACGATTGATCTTGCACTATCGGAGCCGCTGGCGCGCTCGCCACAATCGATGGGGGTGACAATATCGCAGTTTGCTGACTCTCCGCCTCGGCGATTTGTTGCTTTAATACGTTGATTCTGTTTTTTGTGTTCGCCACCTCTTTTAAATGAAGTTGCCGGCGCGCCAGATCTAACAAGACATTAAGATTAGGTTTCACATCTCGATCCCGCGCATCCTTAAGGCGTGTCAATTCCTGCTCAATGGAGACTAGATCCTCCGTCTTCATTGTTGTTTTCTCAACCTTGGGCTGTAAGTCGGAGAAAGATGTACGTTGACTGTTAAACGCTTGCGTAATAGCTGTGATATACCTGCTTGCTGCGGGCAAATTTTCAACGAGCCCATTTATAGACTTGAATAAATTTTCTTGCGCATCGAGCATCTGCGAGTATATGGGTAATATTCGCGTCACTCTGTCTTCAAGACTATTGCGCGCCACTGCTTCTCGCGAGGTAATATCCTCCACTGCTTTTCTGGCCGCTTCGAGAAGCGCGATGCCCTTGTCCAAGGCAGCGCCGATTTGCTTCAATTCGTCATCTGTCGATTGCGGCGTCGGGTCATGTGTTGCTAGATCATCGAGCAAGCCTGAGACAGATTGCTTCGCCGCTACGAGTGGCGGATCCTGCAAGTGCGCAAGGACGACTGAAGCGCGTAACTGATCCTGCAAACTTTTTAGCTCCTCCTCTTGCCTCTCTATCTCAGACCGCAGCTCGCTCACGCGCTTTGTTTTAAACAGTGATCTGTGTTCGCTGATCCGAGCCTGCATTAGCTCGCGTTCATCGCGATGGGCTTCGTCATCCGGCGTCTCGGCCAACGTTTTCGAAACTCGTTCCGCGACCTCTTTATGATGTTTGGAAAGCAATAACGCCTCGTCGAAATGCGGAACGGCGAGACCTCGTTCCGTCGCCGCCATCCATATTCGTGGGAGACTCACTGGACCAAACGCCTCACCAATCTCGATGGACGTCACATCCGGGCGCAACTTTCTAAGCATGTCCAACTGAGTTTGCACGGACGCGCTTGCCTTGTCCCAGGACATTTTTTCGTCTTCGCCAGGCTCCCCGCATGAAACGAGCTTCCATGTTTCGCCCTCATGCGCCATCACCTGTTTTTTGAGAAGAATCGCCTCCAAGCATTCTGCTGTTAGTTTGCGATAAACACTTTCCTTCGCTTCCTTTTCGTCCTGTCGGTAGAGGTCCGTGCACTCGGCAAACCGCTTGTTGATGTTTTCGGCTGTTACCGTCCCAATGCCATCAATGTGGACTTCTAAATCCCCTTTCCCCTGACGCGCCGCTTCCTTAATTCGAACTTCCGCGTCGATCAATGCTTCCGATTTCGCCGCCGCTCGCTCCATATCGTCGGCGTACGCTCCATTAGTTTCCACGCTGAACTTCGCGGCGTAGTTTGCATCCAGGTGGCTCCGCCAGAGAGCTCCCCACCTGGCGTCGTTCATTGCATGATCCATCAAGGTTGTGAAGTGAGCTTTGAGTGGCGTGAACCCTCTCGGTTTATACGTCTTTCCCGTGCGTTCCGCTTCTTGCTTTCTGTCATCCTCGCGCTGATCGAATCTTCGCTTTTCCCAATAGTTCGCGTTCTCGACGATGGGTGTAACCAAACGGTATGCCAGATCCAGGTCACCCACGCCGTTGTTAACTCGTAGCGCCGAAGCAATGTTCCTCCATCGGTTGAAGTCGTTCTTGTTGCCAGCGATCGCAGGGTAGTGCATGCGTTTGCTTGTATCGTTCATTGCGTATTCGTCGCCGATTTCCACCTCTAGCGCTAATGCGGGCTCAACCGATTCTCCATCCGAGGGAAATCCTGCGACCACTGGCGCCCTGAGACTGAGAATGGCTCCGCGCCCCTGGCTTTCGGCGACGCCATCGAGTGCCTCGAATGTGTTTTTGAAACGCCGCGCTTCGTGAAGAGAGCAGATTTCGATATAAGCGCTAATAACCTGCGCAACATTATCATCACAGCCCTCTGTGCCTTGCTGGCTTTGGCGCAACACATTTTTCAAAACCTCGCGGGACTCGACGGCTGCTTCCAGAGCACGCGCCAACTGGGTTCGCATCTTGTCTAGATCCAGTTGCGTGAAAACGACTCGTCTTACCGGATCGGGTCTGCCCAAAAAAGCGGCGTTCGTCCGATAGCACACAAACGCCAATTCTTTCAAATGATCCCGAATGGTTTCTTCGATCTCAAGCGTCTCTTCCTTTTCTTTGCGGTTTTCCTGAGTCGCGGTTTCAGGTAGGTTTTCAAGGTCTCGTCGTGCTTTTTCTAAGCGTGTTGGGGCGCCTTCTTCAATTTCCTTCAGCTGATTCCGCAGTTCCTCACTGGTGAATTGCGTTAACTCATTCTCGAACGGACCTTCGGACACCAACGAATCGATAACTGCCGAAAAAATCACCGAGTCGACCGTGACGACATCGACGTCCGTCATGGGCGAGCCTTCCATCGGCGTTGGTTGAGCGAAGTGCCCAGCCGCTAAGGGAGACAGCAACGACCGTAGCTGATCCAACTGCTCGTGCAATGTCGCAACGTGCGTGAAGTCCTCACTGGGCATGCTCTCTCGCAAAGCAACTTGATGCTCCTCCGGAAGCACTTCCAGCAAGCTCTCTCGGGAATAGGGGTCGAGGTCAAGCCACAACGTGGTTTGCGCTGCCTCGGATAAGGTCTCCCATTGAGTGGTTCGGATCGCGGGCGGTAGTCGTCTTAGCAGCCCTAGCTGATTGATCGAATCCAAGCGATCCCATAACGGCTCGCGCAAATCCGGTTCAAGGGCACAAAAGAGACGGGCGTAGTCCGCGCTCTCCAGAAATGTCGCCAGTAAATCCCTCTGCTGACTGGGCATTTCGCGCCAGCTGGTATTCAGCTCGTCCGCGGGTAGGCTTAATAAATCGGAAATTTGTTCATCCAACGCCGCCATTTCCGTTAGCGATATTTCCTGGTCCGTATTCATTAATTCCCCCTTGCCATTCCATACTCATGGAATCTATTCGAGATCTAATCCGGCTTGTTAAAGGGTTCGCTTGCCCAAAACAACGATGTCCATTCGAAACAATAGAAAAAGCCATGATCAATGGACGGCAAAGTAATGGAGCGAGCGTCTTATTCTTTTCAACGCCGTATATTGTTGGTGGGAATCAGCCCGGCTTTGGGATGATGTCACGAGCGCTTTTTCTTCTTACGCTTATCAACCTTTTGAGGAACAAAGTTGTTTCCGCTCGCATAATATTCTCCCCCTAATGAACATTACTCGCTTGATGCGGGACGTAACAAATCGCGTTGGACCAGCGTATAGGCCAATACCGCTCGGGCATTAACAGATAATTGATTAGAAATGAAATATTGCAGTCACGCTGATTTGGCCGAGCGAGGAAAATCGCTCTTCGGAACTCTGGCGCTCGCCAACTGCCGAATAAAACGGAAAATTATTTTGTACACGATCCTGAACGGATCTCTGATTAAAGGTGGTCAGGGTGACTGACCACTAGAGTGGCTCTAAACCCAAATCTGCAACACCCACAACGCGCTCATCCCGACAACCAGCACCGCAATCGCATTCCCCGTCCACCAAGCGACGAGTCCCGCGATGATTCCCGCTAACAGACGAGGATTATTCAACGAAACGTCCAACACGCCGCTCTGCATGGCGATTCCCGGCAACACAATGGCCGCGACGACCGCAACCGGCACATATCGCAACGAACGATGAAACCACGCGGGAAAGCTCGTTTTACCGTGCAGGTAAATGAACGAAAGCCGCATCACAAACGTAATGAGACCGGCGCCTACGATGATCATCCAAATATTCATTTGCGTCGCCAATCGGAAAAGAATCCAGCCGTAATGCCGGCGATAGCGCCAGCGATCAGGCTCAAACGGAAGGGAAGGCCCGCCGCAGCCAACGCGACGACGCCGCCGACAGCGGCGGCGACGGCGGTTCCGCGATCTTTGATGGCGGGAACCAGCATCGCGAGAAAGGAGAGCGGCACGATAAAATCCAGCGACCAACTGGCGGGTAGTTGCGTGCCCAGAAAACTGCCGATGGCGACGAACGGTTGCCATGAAAGCCATTGCGCGACGCCGCCGCCCAAATGAAACCACGCGCGGCGGTGCGGGTCTTCAGTCTTTTGAAAGCGTAAAACGCTGGCTGCAAAACCGTGGTCGGTCGTCAGGTAGGCGAGCAGGAATTTCCATCGCATGTTCAGTGCTTCGAAATGCGGCGCCAATACAGCGCTGTACATCACAAGGCGGAGCGAGACGATCACGGACGCTAGCAGGACGACGGCCGTCGGGCTGCCGCTGCCGATGAGTTGATACACGATCAACTGTCCGATGCCGGAGAAGATGAACACCGAGGAGGCCATCGTTTCGAGTGGGGTGAGTCCGGAAACGGCTCCCGCTACGCCAGCCACGAGGCCGTACGGGACGCCGCCGATGATTGCAGGCAACAGGGCGTAAGCGCCGGCGCGGAATTCTTCGCGTTCGAAGGTCATTTGGTGATTCTTTGATGAATTATTGAGTGCGGGTAGGATCGAATGATATCCAGGCTGGGGGGATTAGACGAGCAGGGCAATCGCACTTTATAAAGCGCGTGGCTAGAACGTTGAGCTTCCTCCATTAGCAAATGAGGGCGGGGGAGGATTTGAACGCCAGTCTGGCAAAGAGACAACCACTTCAAATCCCCCTCAGTCCTCATTTGCTAATGGTAAAAGGTATTTACACAATTCGCTTTGCTATGAGATACCCGCTGATAAAACCTGTCATTCTGAGGAGGTACGACGAAGAATCTGCTGTTCAATGCCTGCGGAACCACCGCAAAAAGCAGATTCTTCGCTGGCGCTCAGAATGACAATTTAAATTGTGGAGATGCCGCTCAAACGCTGACATCAACGCAGTCTCACCAAAGGGCGGTTGCCCTGTTTAGACGACCCTCAACGCTGGCCCACGAGCGAAGTTCAGCGTTAAACTTATCTCCCCATGCCAAGCTACCCATCCCCCATCGCATCCCGCCTGCCTGAAGTAGGCGTCACCATCTTCTCCGTGATGTCGGCGCTCGCCAACGAATGTGGCGCGATCAATTTGTCGCAGGGTTTTCCCGATTTCGATTGTCCGCCGCTGTTGCTTGATCGCGTCACTCACTACATGAAGACGGGCCACAACCAATATGCGCCGATGACGGGCGCCGGGCCGTTGCGTGAGGCGATTGCTGAGAAGGTGCTGAGCTTGTACGGGGGGAATTATGACCCGGTGACCGAGATTACGGTGACGGCGGGGGCGACGCAGGCGATTTACACGGCTGTTGCGGCGATGGTGCATCCCGGCGATGAGGTGATTGTCTTCGAGCCGGTTTACGATAGTTATGTCCCCGCCATTCAG
>DATLHW010000316.1:0-6478 GCA_035539675.1 Burkholderiales bacterium
CTGATGTCGTGGAAATGACGCCGTCGAGTTTGTCGAAAGGAGGCTCCATGCACCAAAAACATCCGCCGGCGAAAGTCGCCTTTGCATAGCCAATATCCGTGATCGGCTTTCCGGTTTGCGCGTGGGTGGACATAACCCCGCTGAGAAAGAAAAACGCAATGATTAGTAGTCGATGGAGTCGGCTCATTTTATTGCTCTGCCTTAGGGCTTTTCGAAAGGTCAATTGTCCACTTTCAGCGTGTAAAGTCCACAGATAAGTCCTTGTGCAAAAGTTTTCCAGCAAGGCGCGTCGACGCAGACAGTACACAGTTAGTACGACAAGGAGAGCTAAGCAGGGGTTTCGAGCAGCATGCTGCGAGCCTGCGCAGCGGCTGTCCGATGCAGCGGACAGCGCACCCTGCAAGGGCAACGCCGCTGGAAGACTTTTGCACAAGTACTTAACCGGGCGCCTTTTAGTTTTAACCACGCTGCAAGTAGAATGCGCTCTTGCGCGGCCGTGGTTTTATCCTTCTTTTTTATTTGCAGTTCCCGTCGCGCATTCGATGTCATCGCTGAAAGGACTTATCCATGCATAAAAGTTTCCGCATCACCGTCGTTTGTCTTCTGTCTTCACTTTCCGGCCTCGCCATTGCAAACCTACCTCCCGCCGTGGAGGAAAAAGATCCCACCGCGTGGTATCAGGAAGATCTGACACCCAAAGCACAATACGAGACTGCGAAGAAAGAAGCTGGCGCAGCCTACCGGGAGGCGCTGAATGATTGCCGCGAAAAGCGTGGCGCGGAGAAGACAGCCTGCGTGAAAGAAGCAAAAGCCGTCTATACCCAAGACCTCGCGGAAGCGAAAAAGCTGCTGGGCGCATCGTAGTAAGGTAAAACATTCGACTTCTTTCGAAACTGTAGCGAGCGCCCCGAGATTGAACCGAGAAGTGTAAACATACGGATAAATACGTTTGGCGCCGGCGGTTCAATCTCGGGGCGTGCGGTGGGTTGCGAAAGAAGTCTATTATCGGAGGCGACGCACCAATGACCCTATATGGCGCAATACCCATCATCATTGCTCATCGCGGCGCCTCTGCCTTAAGACCCGAACACACACTCGAAGCCTATCGCGTCGCCATCCAACAAGGCGCGGACTACATAGAACCCGACCTTGTATCCACCAAGGATGGCGTGCTGGTCGCCCGTCATGAAAACGAAATTTCCGGAACAACGAACGTCGCCGACTGGCCCGAGTTCGCCGGCCGAAGAGCCACAAAGACGATCGACGGCGTCAACGTAACCGGGTGGTTCACAGAAGATTTCACGCTGGCTGAACTGAAAACGCTACGCGCTCGTGAACGCATACCGGCAATCCGCCCAGCCAATACGGCATACAACGATCGGTACGAAATCCCGACGTTGCAAGAAATAATCGATTTAGCCAAACAAGCCAGTCTGGAGACGACACGGACCATTGGCATTTATCCGGAAACCAAGCATCCGAGCTATTTCTCCAGCATCGGTTTAGCGCTGGAAAAATCCCTTGTCGAAGCCTTGCACCGTAACGGCTATCAGGATAGAAACGCCGCGATATTCATTCAGTCCTTCGAAGTAGCCAATCTGCAAGTATTACGTGAGATGACGAAGCTGCGCCTAATCCAACTCATCGAAAGCAAAGGCAAGCCGTACGATTTCGTAATCAGCAATGACTCGCGAACTTATTCCGATCTCGTAACCCGTATGGGTCTTCAGGAAATCGCTTCTTACGCCGATGGCGTCGGGCCAAACAAGGCGCTGGTAATTCCCCGCAATGCGTCAGGACGTCTTGAGGCGCCCACAAGACTTGTTGAATGGGCGCATGATGCGAAGCTTGCGGTGCATCCATGGACGTTTCGGCCCGAGAATGAATTCCTGCCGACGGAGTATCAACGAGCCGCTGCGAACGGACAAATCATCGCCCATGAAACAGGGGACTACATCGCGGAAATTCACCGGTTTCTCGACGTGGGCGTAGATGGTTTTTTTACCGATCTGGCCAGCGCTGGCAAAGAAGCCATTCAACAATAGGACTTACGCAAAATCGCCCCAGCGGCGTTGCTGCCTCCTTGCCGTACAGCGCCGTACTGTCTGCGTCGGCGCGCCTTGCTGGGGCGATTTTGCGTAAGTCCTATGTGAGTTTTCCAAACTCCCTACTTTTCCGCCAGCGTCTTCAAATTCGTCAGCCCCGCCTCAAAATCTCCTCCCACCAACGAGTCCATTCCCAGTGAGAAATAACGCATTACAGGATTGAGACCAACATCTCCCTCGTTTGTCCACGTCACTTTCGTAACCGTCCCTACGGGCGTTAACGCCAATCGCCCCGAGGAAGTCATATTGAATTCCGGGAACGATAATTTGTAATCGAGCGATCTGGGCGCATCCGCCTTGATGAAGTCCATACCGCCGCTTCCTTCCGTTTGGCTTTTCCACGACCATTTGGCGCCCTCGCCTTTCTCTGGCCCCAGGTACGTGATCTGCATATTCGGATCGCGCTGATTCCACACCGTCCATTGCGGCCATGCGCGCGGACTTTCGATGTATTGGTAAATCTTTTCAGGAGACGCAGCGATTTCGATACTTCGCTCCACTTTGTAATGACTAGGCAGAAAGAAAGCGACGACAACCAATACCGCGACTAATGACACGATGCCGAATAGAACCTTTTTGAAGATGCGCATGACGACCTCAAAAAAAAGGATTATGACCATTGGAATAACGCCATTTCCAAATTAGTCGTGAACGCGAAAGCGGCGCGCAGACAGTACAAATAGTACGACAAGCGACGCTGACAAAGTGCACGACTAATTGGGAGATGGATAACACTAAGAACCTGTTTACGATCTGTAGCGAGCGAGGCGAGATTGAGGCGAGGAGCGGACACGTACAAGTGGTACGTCGAGCACCGGAGCCTCAATATCGCCTCGCGCAGTAAGATCGTAAACAGGTTCTAAGACAAATGGCCTATTTACCCGACTATATTGGAAGAACAAAATCCATGCATTCTCAAGAATCGAAGAGGAGATCGCATCATGCCGAAACGAAACATCATTATCGATGGTCAATCATTAACGCTGGATGCGCGCCCTGATCGACTCGACTTACGAGACTTTCCTTATCGCCCGCCCGTCGAGAATCTGCCTGGTCAATTTCCCGCCAATCCTCAAGTGCAGCAAAGCCTGCCCGCCTATCTCGAAGCGGGGTTGATCCTAGACCAAGGCAAGGAAGGCGCTTGTACCGGATACGGCCTCGCCGCAGTGATGAACTACCTGCTTTGGGCGCAGTCGGGAATGCAAATGGGCCGCAAGGATCGCGTCAGTCCGCGCATGCTCTATCACTTGGCGCGGTTTTACGACGAATGGCCCGGCGAAAATTATGAAGGTTCGAGCTGTCGCGGCGCGCTGAAAGGTTGGCACAAACATGGCGCCTGTTTAGAGACGCTGTGGCCTACCGACCCCGAGAAGCCCGAGCGCTTTGTCGAGCCCAAGGATAACTGGGATAGCGATGCGGTCACGCGGCCGTTGGGCACCTACTACCGCATCGATCGGCAATCGGTCGTGGATATGCAATCCGCAATTCGGCACACCGGCGCCATTTACGTGTCCGGGATGGTGCACAAAGGTTGGAGCGTGAAGCAAAAAAAGGGCAAGCTCACGCACGAAACGCTGCCGGTGATTCGCCCGAATTCGCAAACATTAGGCGGGCACGCATTCGCGCTTGTCGGCTACAACGACACCGGCTTCATTGTGCAAAACTCCTGGGGACCCGATTGGGGCGCGTCGGGATTCGCCGTCCTTACCTATGAAGATTGGGTAGACAACGGATCGGATGCGTGGGTGGTGGGCCTTGGCGTGCCAGTTCGTCAAGGCGTTCGCGGCAGCGCGAAAGGCGCGCCAATCACCTCACCCAAACACTACGTGCATAGTAAAACCATCATTCAGGTTGGGCTTCCCGGTTGGCTGGGCGGCGATACCCCACTCGCCAATAAACCCTATGCCTGGTCCGCCGACATGGCCTACGCGCATACGCTGGTGACTGGAAACGACGGTCATATCATTAATCGACTACCCCACGTCGAGAACGAAAAGGCTGCCGCCCGCTACGTGTGTTACAAGCAGCCGACCGAATGGTTCACGAAGACAAACGCCGCCGGCCCGAAACGAATCGTCATTTACGCGCATGGGGGCCTTAACGATGAAGCGGAATCAATTCAGCGCATCCGCGTCATGGCGCCCTACTTCGCCGAGAACGGCATTTACCCAATCTTCGTGACTTGGAAAAGCGGCTGGCAGGAAACGCTTGCCAATATGCTCACCGACAGCGCCAGCAAGGAGCTCGGCTCCGCGACCCCACCGACGCGCGGTATCGGCGACGCCATCAAGGAAGCCTGGGACCGCTCAATCGAATTGCTGGCGCGATCGGTTCTCGCAGGTAGCTTGTGGAGAGAGATGAAAGAAAACGTCGAATGCGCGGCGGACACCGGACGCGCCCTCTGTGAGCTCGGCGATCAATTAAAGGCGCTGAAACACGACCATGGCGATCTGGAAATTCATTTAGTGGGTCACTCCGCCGGCTCCTTTATCTGTGGAACGCTGCTTAAACAACTTGAAGGCGAACCCATCGCCAGTTGCACGCTATACGCCCCCGCCTGCGACCTCGAATTCGCGCTAAAGCATTTCAAACCCGCCATTGAATCGAATTCGCTAAAGCGTAACGACTTTCGCATTCACTTACTCTCCCATGCCCGGGAACTGGATGACGCCGTCGGTCCCTATCGAAAATCCCTGCTCTACCTTGTGAGCCGCGCGTTAGAGAGACGGCATAAGACGCCGCTCCTAGGACTCATCGGCGCTTTCGACGGGGATATGGACAACGACGGGTGCTGGCATAACGACACCGTCCAGTCCGTGAAAGACTGGCAATCGTTCTTCTGGAACGGCGCCGCGCCAACGGGACTTATGGAAAGCGGCCAATCCGCACCCGGCGCCAATCTATTCGTGCTGAACGATAAGCAAATAAGCGCGGGTCCCCGCCGGATCAAAGCCACGCACGGCTGCTTCGATAATGCGGTTCAGATTGTGGAGGGAACGATAAGGACGATTCTCGGAGTAGGTCCGAGTGAGAACTTGAAGAAGGAAGTTAAGGACCTGGATTTTTAAACCTAGAAATAGGGATTGGACGCGCCCAATTGGTGAATGACACACGGGAAAGTTCTTAAAAAGCCATGAGAGGGCGAGAAAAACCATCGCCCTCCAGTGGCGAAATGCTTTTTTCCGAACTATCGGACGGACGGTTCCTTGCGTGCGATTGGCGCGCCGCTGTAATACTCGATATAGGAGATCTGCCGCTCGCAACGAAGTCGAGAAATCTGTTTCGACGTTAATTCCCGCACGACGAATATACCCGCCTTAGGAAACTCCGTCCCCACCTTAAATCCATAGGTCTTCGCCAATTGGGCCGTGACTTTCGCAGGATCCGGCAACCCTTCGACAAAAAAAATGATGAAGCCCGGTGTATCGGGGCGCCATTTCCCCACGATCGGAGCGGCGTTAGAGCACAGCGCGCGGCTAATCCGAGGTGGTTTTTGATAAGGATCATAGACGGCTTGTGCGGATAACGATCCTAAAAACAACGAAAGAACCGCAAAACAACGTAACGACGTCATGCCAATCGGCTGGGTGAAGGCAAACATTCGCGACCTCCTCGGCTTATAAAATTTTAATGCGCCGGAAAAAAGCATATCACCGATAAATCATTTACCGGATATGGAAACGCTCGAGTCGTATTCGATGAACGCGATTTGCGACTCGCAGCGAAGCTTAGCCAACTGCTGAGGCGTCATTTTCCGCGTGAAGAACATACCGACTGACGCAAGATCATGATCGACCGTCAATCCATGCTTCGAAGCAATGTTCGCGGTCGCCTTGGCTGGGTCCGCCAAACCATTCTTGTATACGATGATGTAACCAGGCGCCTGAGGATCCCACTTACCCTTCAAGGGCGCCGGATTTTTACAGGTTGGAGAAAGCAGGGCAGGCTCGGCGGCATGGAGCGAAAACGCCCAGAAAGCCAACGCGAAAGCGAAAAGGCCGCCCAGACAATTCATGTATTTCGACGGGACCGAAACATGCATGCGCGACCTCCCGGGACTTTAAATATTCCGGGATAAAGCTTAACACCTTACCGTTCTCGCCCGCCACGATTGACACAGTAGTACTAGCGCCTTAGAGCCTATTCGAGATCTTTTCGGGCTTGTGTTGAGGATAAAAAAGTGCGAGTGCTAGGCGTGAGGAGCGCGGTTTGGCCATTCCAAATAAGCGACGAGCAGCCCTCTCCCCAACCCTCTCCCGCGGAAGCGGGAGAGGGTGCGAACGCTAGGGCCTTTTGTTTTGCTGACGCAATCGCGCTTTTTTACCCTCAACCCTCCGGGCGGGTGGTTATTTGGGCGCGGGGCGGTGTTGCTC
>DATLHW010000317.1:0-7373 GCA_035539675.1 Burkholderiales bacterium
CGTGCTTTTAGCTGAAATTCGCTCTCCCTATTCATTTAGGAGGGGGGAGCAAAAGCGTAGCGAGCGGCGCAAGTTCGAGCCGAGAAGCGCAGGTGTACGAATAGTACATTGAGCATCGCAGGCTCGAAAACGCAGTTTCAGCGCAGGCTAACTTGCGATAGCAAGTTAAGCAGCGATAGCTGCGGCCGGAGCTAAATTGTGCCGCGCAGTAGCTTTTGCCGCCCCCTCCAAATCCCGGAGTACTTCATGAAAGATAAGACCATCGCCATCCTGGAAAACCGCACCGCCGAGCAAATGGCGGATCTCGTTCGCAAGTACGGCGGGACCCCTTTCTCAGCGCCGGCGCTGGCGGAAATTCCCGATATCGATCCCGCGCACATTACGGAACTGCTCGATGATTGGCGAACGAATCCACAAGAAATTTTCATTTTCCAGACGGGTGTGGGCACAAAAGCCTTGTTTGCGACAACCGATACGCTGGGACTGACAGATACGTTATTGCGACTGCTCGAAGCCTCCCGCGTCGTGGTGCGTGGTCCGAAACCCACGGCCGTTCTACGCTCACGCGGTGTGCGCATTGACCTCGCCGCCAAGGACCCATTCACCACAGCGGAAGTGATGGCTGAGCTCGATGCGACAGTGAAGTTGGAGGGAAAGCGCGTCGTGGTTCAGCGTTATGGCGAAACCAACGTTGAATTGCAGGAAGCGCTTCAATCTCGTGGCGCGGCGGTGACTGAAGTTGCGACCTATCGCTGGAGTCTTCCCGCAAATATCGATCCCTTGATCAAGCTCATCGAAGCCCTCGAACGCAAGGAAATCGACATGGTGGCGTTCACCAGCGCATCGCAAGCGACCAATTTCTTCGCTGTCGCTCGGCAATTGGGAAAACAAGAATCGCTGAAAGCCAGTCTTAACCAGACTTTAATCGCCTCTATCGGCCCGGTGTGCAGCGCGATGTTGAGCAAACTCGGCGTCAATGTAAACGTGGAAGCGCACCCGCCAAAATTGGGGCCGTTCGTGACGGCGATCAACGAGACTTTCTCGAAGTCATAACAGGCTATTCAATATCTGAATCTGTAGGAACGAGCTTGCTCGCGATTGGCGGAATGGCCCCGGGTGCAATCGCGAGCAAGCTCGCTCCTACATTCCCATCATCCATTCGATCATTCCCATCATCCATTCGATCGGCAGTAAGTCGCCGCAAGCCTCTTGCCGCATTTCTAAATAAGAATTATTATTATTTGCATCTTCGCCACAACCTTCCATTCAAGAGGAAAACATGTTTCCGATGCGCAAAGCCTTGACCGCCGCCCTGTTAACGCTGGGGCTGGCTCAACCATTCTCCAGCTTCGCTCAAGAGAAAGTACTCAATCTCTACACCGCGAGGCATTACCAAACCGACGAGGCTTTGTACGCCAATTTCACGAAACAAACCGGCATCAAGATCAATCGAATTGAAGGTCAGGAAGATCCACTGCTGGAGCGGATCAAAAACGAGGGCGCCAACAGCCCAGCAGATGTGTTCATTACCGTCGACGCCGGACGCCTCTGGCGCGCGGATCAGGCTGGCGTTTTCGCGCCAGTGAAGTCCAAGGTTCTGGAAAGCCGCATCCCGGCGAATTATCGTGATCCGGAAGGCGCATGGTTCGGCTTTTCGGCGCGGGGACGCGTAATCGCCTACAACAAATCCACCGTCAAACCCGGCGACATCAAAGACTATGAGGACTTGGCCGACCCAAAGTGGAAAGGCAAGGTCTGCACTCGCTCTGGCGGACACGTCTATAACCTGTCCTTGATCGGAAGCTTGGTCGCCAACCTAGGCGAGGAAAAAACGGAGCAGTGGGCCAAGGGAGTTGTAGCCAATTTGGCGCGCGATCCGAAAGGCGGAGATACCGATCAGTTGAAGGCCGTCGCCGCCGGCGAATGCGATGTAGCGATCAGCAACACCTATTACATCGCTCGTCTAATGCGCTCCACGAAGCCCGAGGACAAGGCAGTCGCGGAAAAATTGGGCGTCATTTGGCCCAACCAAGGTAACCGTGGAACCCATATGAACGTTTCCGGCGGCGGCATGCTGAAGAACGCGCCGAACAAAGAGGCCGCAGTGAAATTCCTGGAATATCTGGCGAGCGACGAAGCCCAGACGTACTTCGCCGACGGAAACAACGAATGGCCAGTTGTGCCCAGCGTGAAGGTAAAGAACAAGGAGTTGGAATCATTGGGCTCGTTCAAGGCCGACACGCTAAATGTATCAGCCATCGGTAAGCACCAGCCGACGGCGCAAAAAATCGCGGATCGGGTGGGATTCAAGTAACCCTCAAACCACCACCCAGTCCCGCTTAGCCCGGCCTCGCGCCGGGCTTTTTATTCTGCGTCATACGAGCCTTAACTATGCGGGATAGGGTATCCCGGATTACGCTTCACTAATCCAGGCTACAAGTTTGGAATTGGGATTCGTATTACTCCTGCAAATCCGCATCCATCTGCGTCCCCCATTATTTAGATTTAGTTCTATTCCCGCCGCGTTTTCCGAATCGCCCGGGACAATAGAATAAGCGGCAACATCCCGACCAGCACAATAACCAGCGAAGCCGTCGCCGCCTCGGACAATCGCTCGTCGGACGCCAAGTTGTAAGCCTGGACCGCCAATGTATCGAAGTTGAACGGCCGCATCACGAACGTGGCCGGCAGTTCCTTCATAACATCCACAAATACAATCAGCGCGGCCGTTAGCAAGCTGCCGCGCAGCATCGGAACATGCACTCGCCACAATGTAGCGCCCTGACTGACGCCGAGACTTCTCGATGCGTCATCCATGCTGGGCGTGATTTTCGCCAGCCCGGCATTCACTGTCTGCAACGCCACCCCCAGAAAACGGACAACGTACGCATAGACCAGCGCCAGAATACTGCCAGTCAAAAGCAACCCGACCGAAACGCCGAACTGCGCCTTGATCCATTCCGCCAGCACGTTATCAAACGCGGCCAGTGGCGTGAGAATGCCAACCGCGATAATCGAACCCGGCAACGCATAGCCCAGTCCGGCCACTTTGGCCGCCTGTCGCACAAGAGGATGTTTCGTCATTCGTGCCGCGTATCCGATGACTAAGGCGATTGTCACAGCGACCACCGCGGCCACGCCCGCCAGCGTGAAACTATTCGCCACTAGGCCGACGAAGCGTGGCCCAAGCTGAGGATCGCCATCGGCAAGCGCCATGCGCAACAAAATGCCAGCGGGGACCACGAAACCAAATAGCACTGGCGCAAGACACGCCAGCAAAGCCGCCCATGCAGCGGCGCCAAACAAGGGAAAGCTCGCCAACTTTCTCGGGCTGGCCGAATTGTAGACGCGCGCCCTGCCCCGCAACCCGTACTCGATCGCCAAAACAGCCATGACGAATAACAGCAAAACTGCCGAAAGCTGCGCCGCAGCGCGGGTATCGCCGAGGGAGAACCACGCGCGATAGATACCCGTCGTGAATGTTTGAACCGCAAAGTACGAAACCGTACCGAAATCCGCCAGCGTCTCCATCAGCGCCAGAGACGCCCCAGCGACAATCGCCGGCCTGGCAAGCGGCAACGCGATCCGAAAAAAACCACGCCAGCGCGAGGCCCCAAGCAGCCGCCCAGCCTCAAACGTGGAAAGGCTCTGCTCAAGAAAAGCCGCCCGGGCTACGAGGTAAACGTAGGGATACAACGTCAGCGAGAACAGCATGACGGCGCCGCCCAGGGACCGGATTTCAGGAAACCAATATTCGCGCGCCCGCCAGCCGGTGACTTCGCGAAGCCAAGTCTGTACCGGCCCAGCAAATTGCAATGCATCGGTATAAGCGTAGGCGACCACGTAAGCGGGCATCGCAAGCGGCAAGATCAACGCCCACTCCAACGTCCGCCGGCCAGGAAAATTGTAAGTAGTCACCAACCATGCCGTGCTGGTCCCAATGGTTAACACGCCGAAAGCGACTCCGACGAGTAAAACCACGGTATTTCGGACGTAACTCCCCAGAACAGTGGAGGCCAAATGCGCCCAGGTTTCGGTGCTGGGAATGAATACCTGCCCGACAACCGTGGCGATGGGAACGACAATAATTAACGCAACCAGAATCGCAATGCCGCCCAGCCAACCTAAAGCCCCAAACGAACGGCGTCTGGATCGGGATTTGATCGACAAATTGGAATTAGTGGCGGATGAATTCATGGAATGGGAATTGTAACAAGAATGATTCTCTTCTAATATTGGTTCCGCTGATCGCCGCACCACCTTTGACTCCAAAAGTAGAATCATTTCCATGTCCGCAGACCTTGCCACCCCCGTTCTAGAACTCGACCGCATCCAGAGCGCGTATGGAAAACAAGTGGTGGTCGATGCTCTTTCGCTCACGCTGGTCCGCGGCCACATCGCCTGCCTGCTCGGTCCTAGCGGTTGCGGCAAGACCACTGTCCTCCGAACTATTGCCGGCTTTGAGCCCGTGCTGGCCGGCGAAATTCGCATCAATGGACACGTCAGTTCTCGCCTCGGTTTCACCCAACCGCCGGAGAAGCGCCGCATCGGCATGGTTTTTCAGGACTATGCGCTTTTTCCCCATTTGACCGTCGCGGCCAACATCGCTTTCGGTCTGGGAGCCACGGCTCGCGAGCAACGCGCGGCGCGCGTTGAGGAAATGCTGGAAGTGGTGGGTTTGGCGGATTCCGGACAAAAGCATCCACATCAGCTATCGGGCGGACAGCAGCAACGCGTCGCGCTCGCCCGAGCATTGGCGCCAAAACCCGAATTACTGCTGCTCGACGAGCCGTTCTCAAATCTGGACGTAGACCTGCGCGAACGCTTAAGCCAGGAGGTCCGCGCCATTCTCAAGGAGCAAAACGCCACGGCGATCATGGTTACCCATGACCAGCATGAAGCCTTCGCTATGGCTGACGAAATCGGCGTCATGAACCAAGGGCGAATCGAACAGTGGGACAGCGCCTATAACCTCTACCACCGGCCCGCAACCCGATTCGTGGCGGACTTTGTCGGTCAGGGCGTATTCATGTCCGGCTCCATGGCGACTCCCCACGAAATCTCGGTGGAAATGGGCGTGCTGGAAAGCCGTCAGCCGCTGCCCTGCTGGCCGGAGAATGGCAATAACGGCCATGAATTTCTCGTCGATGTGCTGATCCGTCCAGATGACATTCTTCACGACGACGCAAGCCCGGTGCAGGCGGAAGTGCTGCACAAGGCATTTCGCGGAGCAGAAATTCTTTACACCCTGCGCCTTGCCAGCGGCGGCAAAGTCCTCTCACTGGTGCCCTCCCACCATAACCATGCCATAGGAGAAAAAATCGGCATTCGCATAGAAGTGGACCATGTGGTCGCCTTCCCCCGGGGAACACGCTAGTCCGCACAACTAAATGCATGTTCTAGTGATCTGCGACACCCCTCCCCCCAAATACGCCCTTCCCTTGTGATTCCCATCATATGGAGCCCCCCCTCCTCCGCCTAGAATTTCTCCCATACGCAGCCAACACCGGCGATGCGGAAAGATGCAAGGGGCGCCGTCATGGGAGAAACCGAAATGAACCAAGTACAAGAAGAAGCGAAACTAGCCGCCAACAAAATGATGAGCTGGGGTGATTGGTGGGAACAGCATGGCGACGAAACGTTTGATGAACCCACCGAACTAGTTGATATCGAACCACTTTACAAATAACAACAAAACCTGCTTAGGGATCCGCTGAATACGTTTAGCGAGCAGGCCAAATCTCAAATTGGCCGTGGCGATAATAGGCGCGCACAGTAACTTATTCGGAGGTTCCTTAGTCAAAACTCAGCGCCGCTTTATGCGGCGCTTTTTTATTTCGGACTTACACAAAACAGCCCCGGCCACGTTGCGTCGTCTTACCGCACATACGCATACTGCCTGACGGCTTTGCGTAAGTGCTCTTAATTTACTACCTGATCGAACAAGCAATTCGCCCCGGTCACGCGGTTCGATGTCCCTAACTCTCTAGCCATCCGCATCGCCCCGCAGTAAAGTGAGGAACCGTCATCGGAGATGCATCACATGCAGCTTTCGAACCACACGTTCCTGATCACAGGAGGCGGTTCAGGCCTTGGCGCCGCAACGGCTTTGTTATTCACAGCTAACGGGGCCAATGTTGTCCTCGCCGATATTCAATCGGACGTAGGCGAAAAACTAGCGACAAAGATTGGCGACCACGCCTGCTTCATCAAGACCGACGTCACTAACGAAGCTGACGTGCAACATGCTGTCGACACCGCTATATCCACATTTGGCGCCTTGCACGGCGCCGTCAACTGCGCCGGTGTCGTCACCGGCGAAAAAGTGCTGGGCAAAAATGGCCCGCACAACTATGAGAACTTCAAACGCGCCGTAGCAGTCAATCTATTCGGCACATTTAATGTCATCCGCCTCGCGGCGGAAACAATTGCCAAGAACGCGCCTAGTGAAAGCGGCGAGCGTGGCGTGCTGATCAATACATCTTCTGTCGCCTCATTCGAAGGACAAATCGGGCAAGCTGCCTACTCAGCGTCGAAAGCAGGTGTGAACGGCATGACATTACCCATCGCACGCGAACTGGCGAAGCATGGCATTCGCGTCGTCACCATCGCCCCCGGTTTATTCGACACGCCCATGATGGCGGGACTCCCCGAGGACGTTCGCGATTCATTGGGACAGCAGGCGCCATTTCCGCCACGACTGGGCCGACCCGAGGAATACGCCGCGCTGGCCAAGCACATTGTCGAAAACGAAATGCTCAACGGCGCAATCATCCGTTTGGATGGCGCGATAAGGATGGCCGCAAAATGACCTTCGATACCCATATCAATGCAGAGCTCGATCAACTGCGCGACACAATCCGCAAATTCGCGGATAAAGAACTGGCGCCTCGCGCCGCAGACATAGATCGCACGAACGACTTCCCCGCCGATATGTGGCGAAAACTCGGCGACATGGGTTTGCTAGGCATCACCGCTCCCGAGGAATATGGCGGCAGCGGAATGGGCTATCTCGCGCATGTAATTGCCGTAGAGGAAGTTTCCTGGGCGTCCGCCTCCGTTGGCCTCTCCTATGGCGCGCAC
Organism: Burkholderiales bacterium; assembly: GCA_035539675.1. GTDB lineage: Bacteria > Pseudomonadota > Gammaproteobacteria > Burkholderiales > DATLHW01 > DATLHW01. The sequence goes on from DATLHW010000317.1 coordinate 7,084, forward strand.
TCCAACCTGTGTGTCAACAACCTGTGCTTGAATGGCACGGAAGCGCAACGCCGCAAATATCTACCCAAACTGATAACGGGCGAACATGTGGGCGCTCTCGCCATGTCCGAGCCGGGCGCTGGTTCGGATGTGGTTGGTTCAATGTCATGCCGCGCGGAAAAGCGAGGCGACTATTGGATCGCAAACGGCAACAAAATGTGGATCACTAATGGTCCGGACGCCGACACCCTAATCGTTTACATGCGTACATCGGACAAAGATTCGCCTTCCCGCTCGATGACCGCATTCAT
>DATLHW010000318.1:0-4875 GCA_035539675.1 Burkholderiales bacterium
AGGGCTGCGCAAGGGCGAAATAGTTCATAACAGGCTCCAGGAACGGCTCATTTGCAAACGCCACAGGGTTCGGTCGATATGGCGCCAGTTGTCGAGCCCGCCACGGACCAATAACCGAAACATCCAAAGCTCTTCGCCGCCTTCCACCTTGACTCTCGGTAATGCGAACACGTCAGCGCCGGACCGCACGGCGCCATGTTGCGATGTAAAAGCGCAGCAATACCCGCTGTGCTCAAGAACTCGCATGGTCATCGCGTTAAAATCGGCGAGCGTTCCGAACGGATAAGCAAACGCCTCAACATTGATGCCCAGGTGTGCCTCCAGCGCCTCACGCGAACGTATGGCTTCGTCGGCCACCTCAGTCGAAGTCATGCGCCCCAGGGATTGGTGAGACCACGCATGAGATCCAATCGTGACGCCTGCATTGGCGACCGCCGTCAACTCATTCCAGGTCAAATATTCTTCGGGAGCGATTTGTTTTTCGGGAAAACCGCCTCCTTCAGAACACATCATCCCTGGCGTGATGAACGCTGCGGCTGGAATTCCATAATGCCGGAGAATGGGAAGCGCCTTGGAATACAGGCTTCGAAATCCGTCGTCGATGGTGACGACCACGGCGGAAGGCGGCAGCACGACCTCACCATCAATGAAGCGTCGCAGGTCCGCCAGCGACACGACATTGCCTTGCTCCGCCAGATAACGCATCTGCAAGTCAAAGTCGCTGCTCGCGACGCAAAATGGATCGCGCGCGGCGTCGCCAAAACGGTGATAAGTCAACACCCTGACTTGCGGTTCGTCCAACGCCGTCGCGCTCGACGGCGCCTGTCCGCTTACCCAGGAGCCGAGCGCCATCCCCATACGAGCAGCTTTTTTGATGCGCCATCGGAACGTCGAGATCATGTTAATTCCATTGCTAAGTACTTCTGCAAAAGTTTTCCAGCAAGGCGCGTCGACGCAGACAGTACACAGTTAGTACGGCAAGGAGAGCTAAGCCGGGGTTTCGAACAGCATGCTGTTCGCCTGCGTAGCGGCTGTCCGATGCAGCGGACAGCGCACCCTGCAAGGGAAACGCCGTCTGGAAGACTTTTGCACAAGTACTTACTCATGGCGTAAGCCGCGAAGGCGCTGGATTAAGTCCACTCAAGTATCTGTCTCGTCGCGCCGTCAGCATCATTCGCAGGAGAAATTTTGGGTTACCAAGGATGTATCGTCGCCACTTATGCGGCTGCTGCAACAATATTTGCACCCACTCGAACCCATGCCGGCGAACCCACATCGGCGCTCGCGTGAGGCGCCCCGCCCAATGATCCACGAGCCCGCCAACGCCCACGCATACCGGCGTCGTTAGATACTCCCGATAGGTGTCGATCCATCGCTCCTGATGCGGATTCCCCATCGCCACCAGCAGCAAATCAGCGCGGGTGGAATTGACGAGGTCGATGACGCGCGGAACGTCCTTGCTCTCACTGTAGCCATGATGAAACCCTGCCAGACTCCAGCCAGTATATAGGCGACTGCATGCCCGCGCCGCTCGCTCGACGGCCTCGGCGCCGCCGCCGAGTAAAAAGTAGCGATATCCCTTCCCTGCAGTGGCGTCGAACAGCCTGGGAATCAGATCCGTCCCAACCAAATTGTCTTTCAACCGAACGCCGCGCATGCGAGCCGCCCATCTGGCGCCGGTTCCATCCGCGAACACTTTACTCGCTCGGTTCAACACGGCGTGATATTGCTGATCGTCGCTGGCGAGATTGAAGGTGTGCGTGTTGGCGATGTATATGCTGTATCCCCGAACCCGCTCGACAATCGCTCGATGAATCAGCGCTATCGCTTCTTCTTGCGAAAAGTTGCTGACGCGAACGCCACATATCGATACGCCTTCATTACTACAACCCGTAGCTACATTCATCTTGGATCACGCCGATTTTAAAGATACTGATATAGCCACTGCGGGATGTAATACTTCCGCTTATTCAGCACTACGCCAAGCAACTTGCCGCCCGCCCCCTCGATCTGCTCCTTGGCGGCTTGCGCAGTCCGCGTGCGCGTCTTCTCCGACTCCAAAACGAGAATGACGCCATCGACCTTTCGACTGAGCACAACGCTCTCTGGAAATCCCTGCAACGCCGGACCATCGATCACGACATACTTGAACTCCTCGCGAAGTTTGCGCAGCAAGTCGTCAAAGGCGTCCGATTGAAATAGAGACAACGGCATGGAAGTGGGCTTCCCACGCGGCAAGATGTAAAGATTCGATGGACCCGGTACAGGACAAACGGGCGTCGGATCATCGAGCAAATGGGCGAGATCGAGACGTCCTGCGGATTCCCCCACAGGCGCGTCGGACTCTTGCTTTTTAGCCGAGCGATAATTAGCGTCCATCAACAAAACTTTCGAATCCACGTCTTGCGCAAGCGAGGCGGCGAAATTAGCCGCAGCCGTAGAGGCCCCGCTTCCGGACGAAATGCCGACGAACAAAATCACTTTCATAGCCTCCCCCGGATAGCGCGTACTCAGATGGGCTCTCAATCGATCGCAATGCTCCGCCACATCGGCAATCGAAGCATTGCGTTGCGACTCTATTTTCAAACTGGGGCCGCGCCATTCCTTCTTTCGCGCCTCGACTTTCGGCGCCGGGGACGCTGGCGGCGGCATCCGCGCCGCCGGCTCACGCTCCGGCGGCGTTTCTGGCCGGCTCTCGGTGGTTGATTTCATATCCGGTCGCCGAAGCAGCGCCGCGTCGATTGTCACGTCCCTCACCTCTATCCGGCGGGGCGCGCTGGACGCCGCGACATTCATAGCCGCCTCAATAAGAGATTCCCGCCGCGTTTTATGCTCCTCGGCGGACGCCGGCGAATCGGCGCGTTGCAGTTCTCCCAAAACCGGGTCGGGATTCACCTTCTTGCTTTGGCGCGTGCTATCCATTGCCTTTTCCTTTTCTGTGGAGCCTGAGCATTAGAAGTGACCTTCCTCCCGATTGCATCGACGGTTCCGCCACCCATCACGAACAAGCGCGATCCCGGAAACCTTATTCAGATCGGAACACGCAGTAAGATCGGGGACAAGTTCAAACATCCTTAACACTCATGCAACGCCTGGGCGCGGCTCTTTCCATTCCAATTCCGGAATCGATGCAAGTACAGGCAAGCCCAGCGAACGCTCAACATCTTCAATCGTGTCTACTCTGCCGCTAATGAAATGCATCAAAAATGCAAGGGCGATCCCGCCAACGCCGCCAAAGATTAGGCCTAGCGCCAACTTCAACAGATTCTTGGAATCAACCGGTGTCGACGGCGGCTCGGCTGGATCAATCACACGTACGCTAGCGATATTTTTTGCATCCATGGCGTGAGAAATTCTCGACTCCTCCATCTTCGCCAAAAACAAGCGGTAGTTCTGGGTGTCCAATTCGGCGAGTTGTTGAAGATGCCCGTACTCGACTGAAATTTTCTCCAACGTCTGTAGCCGATTCTGGTGCGTGGCCAAATTCTTCTCCTCCGCAACAATTCGCGCCGCGAGGGCTCGGCTTTCGGTTTCATTGCGCAGCATTTCTTCCTGCAAACGGCCGTACAGCCCGCCCTCTTTTGACGCGACCGTACCGTACGGCTTGCTATCCTCCACGTCATCCAGTTGCTTACGAACCGCCGCGATTTCTCTTCGAAGAGAACGGAGCGTCGGATGAGCCGCTGTGGCGCGCTGGGCCAGTTCGCTTTCCTGCAATTCCAAGTTCGCCAGTTTCTCTTGTACTGCGCCCACAGCGTTTGGATTGCGCGAAGTCTTGTCCAGTTGGCCACGCAACGCCGTCAATCGACTATCCACTTCCGATTGCAACTTACGCGCATCGCTTAACGCCATTTGGGACGCCAGCACCTGCTTACGGCCGAGCTCCAACTCGTCCTTGACTGGGCCCGTGATGCCATAGCGATTTTTGAATGTCTCTAGCGTTTCCTCCGCCTTCCGAAGTTTCTGCTTGAGAACGCCAAATTGCTCCTCGATAACGGCATCTCCTCGCGGATTTCGCTGCACGTCCAGATGACGCGTCACATATAAATCACCGAGCACATTGACCACTTGGGCCGCTACTTGTGGGTCCTTATGCTCAAAGCTCAGATTGATAAGCCCGGATTTACCGGCCGGCATCGCCGTGACGCTATCGAGAAACCGCGTGATCGCCGCCTCCATCGCCTCGGCCGCCGTCAGGGACCCCAGAAATCGCTTACGTTCACTGTCCAGATCTTCATACAAAACAGCCGGCCCAATCTGCCGCACCGCTTGCTCAGCGAGGAAACGGCTCGTAAGCATCTCCGTGGTGCGAAGAACTTGCTCCTCCGCGTTGAAATCCAGGCTGGGTTGCAAGGCGCCGCCGGTCGACAAACGCATGTCCGCCACATGCTCTCGACCGGGCAACACGACCAATTGCGCAACGGCGCTATAAATTGTCTGACTAAAAAATAAAATGATCACCAACACAGTGAGAAACGTAGCGAGGAAGAACGCGACCACCATTTTCCACCGCCTAAATACGATATTGAGCGCATCACGAAGCGTGCCGCCCCGCTCCTCGCGAACGTCAATGGACTCTACCGGCCATGGGACTGGACTTAGCTCGTTTCCTTTTATCATCATGAAGCTCCCGATCCTATTACAACGGCCGGAATCGTCTTCAACAGAATCTTGAAGTCCAACATCAGCGACCATTGATCTATGTATTGCATATCCAACTCCATCCAACGTTCGAATGGGATTGAGCTTCTGCCGCAGACTTGCCACAAACACGTAATGCCCGGACGCACGCTAAAGCGGCGTCGATGCCAGTTCTCAGTGAAACCGCGATAGTCTCTAACCGGTAATGGTCGCGGCCCCACCAAACTCATATCG
>DATLHW010000319.1:0-4937 GCA_035539675.1 Burkholderiales bacterium
GTGTATCAACGCCCTGGCGCCGGAGTAACCGTTATTTACCGCAACCAGTGGTAACAACATCGCGCCCGTGAATCATCCAAAAAACTTGGAGCCCAAAATGAAAAAACGTAATTTAGCCCTTGCCGCTCTACTCGTCTGCGCCTCCACCGCATGGGCGCAACAATACGAAGACTATGCTCGCGTGGTAAGTTCCATCCCGGAATATGAGCGCGTCAATACGCCTCGCGAGGAATGCTACTCCGAGTATGAACCGCAGACCCGCCATGGGGACCGCAATTACGCCGGGGGCATAATCGGGGGTATCGCCGGTGGCGTCATCGGTGCTCAGGTAGGCAAGGGCAATGGCGCCAAGGCAGCCACTGCGGCTGGAGCGATCGCGGGCGCGATCATTGGCGATCGCATGCAGAATCACACGCGACACGATGACTATAACGAGCGCGAAATCCGCCGTTGCCGCGTCACGGATAATTGGGAAGATCGTCTGACCGGCTATCGAGTGACGTATGAATATGCAGGACGTCGCTACACCTCGCTCCTTGCTGAGGACCCCGGCCGCAGATTGCCGGTACGCGTCGATCTGCAACCGCTCGTTGGCGGTGGGACTCATGCATCGCGGGGCTGGTAAGCTAGGCTATGGGTTGCGGTTGGATCTTTGATCGGTAATGATTACGCGCTTCTGAGAAGGGTGCGCCACGGACATGAGACATCTCTTTTTGCGATTTTTATTGGCGGCGACGATGACATGCGCCATGCATCATGCAGCGGCGCATGTCGAAGCCGGGCCGTCGGCCTGGAGCGACCGCTATCTGGCGCAAAACGACCGCCGGTCCGGCGCGCGCATCAGCATGGGAAGCGCAATAGAAATGGTGCAACGACAAACCGGCGGGCGCGTGCTGAATGCGCAGGAAGCTCGCCAAGGATATCGGATCAAAGTGCTGACCCGCTCGGGCGAAGTACGCGTGTTTTATGTTGACGCTAATACCGGCGCGATGCAGCAAGACTGATGCGTATCCTGTTAATAGAAGATGAACCATCCCTGCAGAGCCAAGTGCGCGCGCGTCTCGAAGCGGAGGGATACGTTGTGGATGCCAGCGGGGACGGCAATGAAGGACTGTACTTCGCAACTGAGTATCCGCTCGACGCGGCAATTATCGATCTTGGTCTGCCAGGGCTTTCGGGTATCGATATCATCAAGCGTCTGCGCGAGCAAGGGCGCGCCCTGCCAATTCTCATCCTCACCGCTCGCGGCCGTTGGCAAGATAAGGTCGAAGGCTTGGAGGCGGGCGGCGATGATTACCTGGTTAAGCCGTTCCAAATGGAAGAGCTGCTGGCTCGCGTGAAGGCGCTGCTGCGGCGCGCGGTGGGAAGCGTGCAAAACGTACTGCAACTGGGTCCGATAAAACTCGATTTGGCGTTACAAAAAGCGACGCTCGACGGACATGCGCTTGAACTAACGACGTTCGAATATCGCCTGCTTGAATATCTGACCAAGCATCGCGAACGAGTAGTGCCCAAGGATGAACTGGCGGATTATCTCTATCCCCATGATCAAGATCGGGATAGCAATGTCATCGAAGTGCTGATTGGGCGTTTACGACGAAAGTTGGATCCAACGGGAACGCTCACGCCAATCGAGACGGTTCGCGGACGAGGTTATCGGTTCACGTTAGTCTGAATGAAGTCGATAAACGCCCGGATCATCGTTAGCGCGAGCATCGTTCTACTCGTTTTTATCATCGCGACGGGCTTGGCGTTGGACCGCGCTTTTCGCGACAGCGCTCGCTCGGCGCGACAAGAACGCCTGCTTGGACAAATATATTTATTAATCGCCGCCGCCGAAGTAAACGCTGACGGTCTGATCGCGATGCCTCCTTCCTTTTCCGAAGCCAGGTTCAGTCTCCCCGGCTCAGGGTTATACGGGACCATCACCGATGCAGTGGGCGGCATTGCTTGGCGCTCGCCTTCCGCGCTCGGGGTGGAGACGCCGCTTCCGAAACCGATTCCCGCCGGGCAACAACATTTCAACCAGCACGAAGATCTGAGCGGCCGTCCATTTTTTGTCTATAGCCTGGGCATCAGTTGGGCGGCAGGCGCGCGGCATTTCCCTTTCACGTTCACGGTCACCGAGGATCTGACAGCCTTTAACGCTCAGCTTGATCTTTATCGGCGCAGTTTGTGGAGTTGGCTTGGCGGGATGGCGGCGTTGCTGCTTTGCGCCCAGATGATCGTACTTCGTTGGGGCTTACGTCCGTTACGGCGAGTGACAGGTGAAATATCCGCCATCGAAGCAGGCCGTCAGGAACGACTACAGGGTGATTATCCCTACGAAATCGCACGGCTCACCGACAATCTCAACGCGCTATTGAAACGCGAGCATGCGCAACAAAAACGCTATCGCGACGCACTTGCCGACCTCGCGCATAGCCTGAAGACGCCGCTTGCCGTGGTGCGAGGCGCTCTGTCGAGCAAACGGGATTTAGGAACGCTCGCAAACGCCGTGGACGAGGAAGTCACCCGCATGAATCAGATCGTCGAATATCAGTTGCAGCGTGCGGCTACCGCTGGTCGTTCGGCAGGTCTCGGCATTCGGACACCATTACGTCCGGTTGCGGAGAAGATCCTTGCTTCGCTCCGCAAGGTATACCGCGACAAACAGATATCGGTCGAATGTGAAATAGCAGAAGTGGTTTTCTTCCGAGGGGATGAAGGCGACCTTACTGAATTACTCGGAAACCTCACGGATAACGCATTCAAGTGGTGCGCTGGCAAAGTAGCAATCCACGCAGAAATCCGTGACGGCAAACTTTCTATTACGGTGGAAGATGACGGTCCGGGAATTGACGCCGCACAAGCGCAACGCATTTTGGAGCGCGGGGTTCGAACTGACCAGACTGTGCCGGGACATGGAATTGGGCTGGCTATCGTCCGCGACATCATACAAAGCTACGAAGGCGAAATCGCAATTGCGCCAAGCAGTCTGGGCGGAGCCGCGATTCGCATCACGACGCCCAGCCGCTAGCGGCGCGACGATTGGCGACCGGGGTCGCCTCGCAATAGTTAGGGCGTCGTAAAAACGGCTTTTACGACGCCCTACAGCCGTCGCATCAAATGCGGCGGTTCAACATAATGCTTAATGAACGGCGGGTTGCGCTTGGGGTTGAGCCGGTTGCGCAGGAGCCGATGCCCCCTTGGGACTGGCTAATGCCGGTTGCTCTTGACCAGCCGAAAGCGTCTTGATTTCACCGGAGAGTTCTCCACCCTCCTCGATCACCAGCTTGCCGTAACGCACGGTGCCAGACACTTTTCCGGTTGAGTAGATCACCAGTTTTTTCCGCACGGTCAACTCACCGCTGAAGGAGCCTCGAATCTCCGCGATATCGATTCCCACGGTGCCCGAAAACGAACCCGTTTGGGCGATTTGAATGGCGCGGCTATCCATCGTCGCCTCGACATGTCCTTCAACAACCAGCGTGTCGCAATCGGTAATCTCCACGCCTTTCAGCTTGATATTAGGACCAACGATCAACTTGCTGCCCGGGCCGTCTTCCGACTTGGTCACGACCGGAGCTTGAGCCGACGCAGCAGCAGCGGCGCTCGTCTCACGCACGCCACGCATTGCGCCGGGGTTTGTGTTGAGTGGCTCTTGGAGCGCGCTGCTACGCACGCTCGTTGACCCTGCATATGCCTCCGCCACTGGATTCTTGCCCTTCTCTTCAACCTTTTCATCGCGGGTACCGAAGAGTCCATTCCGATTTAACATCACTGCTCCTTTAATAATTGATTTCGTTGGCCACAGGCTTTGCACGAGCGTGTGCAATCGCACGTCATATGCAACAATTGTGCCGCTTAAAATGAAGTCTTAAAAATCAGATCCATAGAGAAAGAGTCGCTCCTAAATCAGCGGAGCATTTGTCTCCCTATCACGACACCATTCATAGCGAAATACTTAGACTATTGATTCCCTATAAGTTCCGATGTCGCAAATTCACGACAAAAAATATCGATGTGCCGCGTAAGGAACAATCAAAGAAACCGAGCCTCTGCAAGATTGGCCCTGGTGTCTATAAACACTGAGACTTAAATCGTGTTGTCATCAATATTGCGTAATAGTAGAGTTCCTCAGTAGCACTGATTTCAAAAACCTGCAGCTTCAATAGAAATCATCAAAATGACGAAAATAAAAGGGGAATGAAAAATGAAAAACCAATCAAAAACACAACCGGAACAAACCGAACAGCCGAGCGCCCCCGAAGTGAAACTGAAATTCAAGCGGGGACCCAGCCGTCGACAAAATCAAAACCGCAGCGGCCCACCTTACGTAACGGAAGAAGGGCTGGTTCTTGTGGATCGCCGCTCTGAAAAGGATCGGCGCGGCGACTCTTAGAGCCTATTCGAGAGATCGCTCGTAACAGCAAAGCTTGCTCACGGTTCGGTGGGCTTTTAGGCTCACCGAAAGGGGCAACGCTATGCTTCATCAGTGCGCTCGGCGGGCGCCGCCACCCAGCCATTTTCGTTCAGACTGATTCGCCCTGTTCAGCCTTATCCGCCTTTTTCCTTAACTGCATCTGCCGCCAGTAACCGCCATCACTGAATGACGTCCAGCCCCACTGCAACCATTTCAGCAACGAATAAGCCAACCACAGCGCCCAGCCCAGCATGAGTAAACGATAGACCATCAATGGCGCCGAAACAACCCACGCAGTCGGGAATTCGCGACCGGTTCGGTCTTGATACCAATTCAATTGCCAACCGCTGGAGCCATTACCCGCCACTTGCATTTCCGGAGACCCCAGCAACCCTTGCTGCACGGCCCAGAAGAGACAAACCAGCGCCGCCATCGTCCAAAACGCCAACGCTATCTGACCTAGATTAAAGCGCCATCCGCTTTCCACCCGATGCCCAAATCGCTTTCGCACGCCCAAGACGATTAGCCAGCC
>DATLHW010000320.1:0-5121 GCA_035539675.1 Burkholderiales bacterium
CGGTTCGTCAACATAACCGAGAATTTCCTCGATCTTGTTCGAGGGTTGCTTCAGGATGCGATTGGTTTCTTCCGCGTTGTAGTTCACGAGTCCGCGCGCAATTTCCTTACCGTTCACATCAAGGCACGTTACGACTTCGCCGCGCTCGAAATTGCCGCTCGTCGCAGTCACTCCGATAGGGAGTAGGCTCTTGCCATCTTGCGCCAGCGCTTTGGCGGCGCCCACGTCGACTGTAAGCGTACCGCGCACCTGTAAGTGATCAGCTAACCATTGTTTGCGGGCGGCAATGCTGTTTGCGTTGGCCATAAGCTGGGTGCCAATCCGTTCACCCTTGGCAAGTCGGAGCAGGACGTCCTGTTCGCGACCGGAAACGATGCACGTGTCAGCGCCACTGCGAGCCGCGCGTTTGGCGGCGATGACTTTCGTGAGCATTCCCCCGCGGCCAATAGAGCTACCAGCGCCACCGGCCATTTTTTCCAATGTCGGTTCCCCCGCTGTTGCTTCCTCTATCAGAGTCGCCGTCGCATCCTTGCGAGGGTCTGCCGTGTACAGGCCCGGTTGATCAGTCAGAATGATCAGGCAGTTAGCTTCAATAAGATTAGTGACGAGGGCGCCGAGCGTGTCGTTATCGCCGAAGCGGATCTCATCAGTGACAACCGTGTCGTTCTCATTGATGATCGGAACAACATCAAGCTCCAGCAATGTACGTAAAGTCGATCGGGCGTTGAGATAACGTTTGCGATCGGCTAGATCGTCGTGTGTCAGCAGAATCTGCGCGGTATGCAAACTGTGCTGGCGAAAGCACGATTCGTAAACTTGTACGAGCCCCATTTGGCCCACGGCTGCAGCGGCCTGAAGGTCGTGCATGGCGGAAGGACGACGCTTCCATCCAAGCCGCTGCATGCCTTCCGCAATTGCGCCGCTGGAGACGAGAACTACTTCCTTGCCCTGCGCTTTGATTTGGGCGATTTGCCGAACCCACTCGCTGATCGCTTGATGATCCAATCCGGCGCCATCGTTGGTAAGGAGGCTGCTACCGATTTTTATGACGAGGCGTTGTGCCTTGGCTACGACGGAAGTCATGACGTTTAACGGCTATGAAGGTCTTGAAAGTAGATTATTCCTTGGCTGATGAAGTGGTGTCATCTTCAACGGCGTCTCCATCATCATCATCCTCATCGACGTCGTCTGCAGCCAGCGCTTCATTCTCCAATTCCTCAACATCCGGCTTCGGCAATTGACTGATGTAGTCCATGATTGCATAACTAAGTTCTTTGCAACCGCTGCCGGTCATCGCCGAAATGGCGAAGTAGGGGCCATCCCAACCGAAATCCCGAACGAATGCCTCTACTCGTTCTTTGGTCTCCTCCGATGGCAATAGGTCAAGTTTGTTCAAGACGAGCCAGCGCGGTTTGTCATAGAGGGATTGATCATATTTCTGCAGCTCCCGCACGATCGCTTTCGCCTCTGCCACGTAGTCGGTTTCTGTATCGAACGGCGCCAAGTCGACGAGATGTAAAAGTAAGCGTGTGCGTTGCAGATGGCGTAGGAATTGATGGCCTAATCCCGCCCCCTCCGCCGCGCCTTCGATTAATCCGGGAATGTCGGCGATAACAAAGCTGCGGTTTTCATCTACCCGAACGACGCCCAAATTTGGATGCAAAGTCGTGAACGGGTAATCGGCTACTTTAGGACGCGCCGCGGAAACTGAGCGGATGAAAGTAGATTTGCCAGCGTTGGGCATGCCTAGTAATCCCACATCGGCAAGTATCTTGAGTTCGAGCTTAAGGTCGCGACGCACGCCTTCCTCGCCCATGGTGAATTGGCGTGGCGCGCGGTTGGTGCTGGTCTTGAAGTGCAGATTGCCGAGGCCGCCTTTTCCACCGCGAGCGATTAATGCTTTTTGTTCGTGGCGGGTCAGGTCCGCGACTACTTCGCCGGTTTCAGCGTCGGTGATCAAAGTTCCTACTGGCATACGCAGCGTAATATCATCCGCGCCTTTGCCGTAGCAATCGGCGCCTCCGCCATTCTCGCCTCGCTTTGCCCGATGGATTCGGGCGAAGCGATAATCGACCAGCGTATTGATATTACGATCGGCGATTGCATAAATACTGCCGCCGCGCCCGCCGTCGCCGCCGTCAGGGCCACCCTTGGGAACAAACTTTTCGCGCCTGAAGCTGGCGCTGCCGTTCCCGCCGTCGCCGGCAATGACTTCAATTTTTGCTTCGTCGATAAACTTCATGGGTCACTTCCGTTGTTACTGTATCGCCAATCTGCGCCATCACCGATTGCGTGGTGACTGCGGGACGGGCGTGAGATACGAAAAGAGTAGCCTAATTCCATTTCCAAATTTACCGTGCGCTTTGTTAGCGTCACGATTAATTTGGAAATGGAATAACGTCACTCGTACTAAATTCTGAACCGCCAAGACGGTGAAAAGCTGAGCTGCCCGACAGACTGTTGCTGCTCCGAGATCGCCGTTGCTTCGCGTAAGTGCGATTTTAACTCATCAAATAAAAAGCCCCGCCATATGACGGGGCTTTTTAAGAAACCGGTCGATCTACGCCGCTTGGGCGATGATGCTGACGGTCTTGCGCTTCTTTGGTCCTATTTCGCGGAATTGCACTACGCCGGCTATCTTGGCGAACAGCGTATGGTCTTTGCCCATGCCGACGTTGTCGCCAGCGTGGAACCGGGTGCCGCGCTGACGGATGATGATGCTGCCGCCAGTCACTGCTTCGCCGCCGTACGCCTTTACGCCCAATCGCTTGGAATGCGAGTCGCGGCCGTTACGGGATGAGCCGCCTGCTTTTTTGTGTGCCATAGTGGAATCTCCTGCTTAACCGGCGATTTCGTTGATCTGAATCTCGGTGTAATTCTGCCGATGTCCTTGGTGCTTTTGGTAGTGTTTACGACGACGCATCTTGAAAATCTTGATCTTGTCGTGGCGACCATGGCTTACCACTGTCGCCGATACCGTTGCGCCTACTACCAACGGCGTGCCAACTTTGACGGCATCACCTTCGCCGACCATTAATACTTGATCGAGAACGATTTGCGCGCCAACGTCTGCAGGTATCTGTTCTATTTTCAGTTTTTCGCCGGCTGCGACGCGATACTGCTTGCCGCCGGTTTTTATGACCGCATACATTGGGTGCTCCTAACTCATGTTGCTAAAGGGAGGCGGCGATAATACACAAAATCAAATGCCAGGTCAAAGCAAAAACAAAGACTTAACGGGAATCGCCAATGCAAGTCTGAAAGGGTTGACACAGTAGCGAGCGGCTACCTACCATGCCGCTCTTTTATTAGACTTCTTTCCAAACCTCCTGCATGGCGCAAGGTTTGGAAAGAAGTCTGTTAACAACCAACTGAAAGCCACGTCGTGCCCCTGGAAGCTATACAGGCGCTGATTGGTGCGGACATGAAAGTCGTGGACCGCATTATCCGCGAACGCCTGCACTCGGATGTCGCCCTGATCAGGCAGGTCTCGGAGTACATCATTAATAGCGGCGGAAAGCGCCTGCGCCCCATGCTGGTCTTGTTGTCTGCTGGATTATTCGGCCACCAAGGCGGACAGCGTCATGAATTGGCGGCTGTCGTCGAGCTTATTCATACCGCCACGTTGCTACATGATGACGTGGTCGATGAATCGGAACTCCGGCGTGGAAAGAAAACCGCTAACGCAATGTTCGGTAACGCCGCCAGCGTACTGGTGGGCGATTTCCTATACTCGCGCTCGTTTCAAATGATGGTGGATGTCGGTCTGATGCGAGTAATGGAGGTGCTTTCGGAGGCCACCAATATCATCGCGGAGGGCGAAGTCCTGCAATTGCTGAACGTGCACGACGCCGACATCACCGAAGAGCGCTATTTGCAGGTTATCCGCTACAAGACGGCTAAGCTATTCGAGGCCGCCACCAGACTGGGCGCGATTCTTGGCGATGCTAGTCGAGACGACGAGGAGGCAATGGCGAGTTATGGCATGCATCTCGGAACCGCGTTTCAGTTGATTGACGACGTCCTTGACTACTCAGGCGATCATGAAGAAACGGGGAAAAACGTTGGCGATGATTTAGCCGAAGGGAAGCCCACATTACCGCTGATCTATGCGATTCAGCACGGTAGCGTTGCCCAAGCGACCACCATCCGACGCGCGATTACGGATGACGGGCTGATCGAATTGAATGAGGTTGTCGCCGCGATCAAGGAGACGGGCGCTTTGCGTTACGCGCAACAACGCGCACAGCAAGAATCGGATATCGCTTGCGAGGCGATTCGTCATTTGCCGCATTCAATCTATAAAGATTCTTTGCTACAATTGGCGGCCTTTGCGGTTACCCGGACCTATTAATATTCCCGCTGGTCACGGGATGCGGAACTGTATTTGTCGGGGTGTAGCTTAGCCTGGTAGAGCGCTACGTTCGGGACGTAGAGGCCGGAGGTTCGAATCCTCTCACCCCGACCATTCTTGTATTTCGTCTGCAGCAGTTCATCTCACGTTTTTGGTAGTCCGACGCATCATGGAGTCGTTCTCAAATCGAATCCAGTGCGTTACGCAAATCTCGTCGCAAGTCCTCTACATCTTCCACGCCTACCGACAATCGCACCAGTGAATCGTCAATGCCCAATGCTTGCCGTTGCGGGGCGGGGATCGAGCCGTGAGTCATCAACGCCGGATGTTCGATCAAGCTTTCGACGCCGCCCAAGCTCTCGGCCAAAGCAAATAGGTGGCAGTTCTCAAGAAAGCGCTTTGAGCCTGCCAAGTCGGTTTTCAGGCTGATGGAGATCATGCCGCCAAAGGCGCGCATTTGGCGTTTGGCCAATTCATGCTGCGGGTGAGAGGGAAGGCCTGGATAGCGGACATGCGCCACTTGCGGTTGATTCTCAAGCCAGCCCGCTAACTCCAGCGCATTCGTGCAATGTCGCTCCATTCGCAACGCGAGCGTCTTTAACCCTCGTAACGCAAGAAAGCTATCAAACGGTCCGCTAATTCCGCCCACGGCGTTTTGCAGGTAGGTCAGTTGATCGGCGTGCTCTTTATGATGCGCTTCGCTCCCAATGACGACTACGCCGCCCACCATGTCGGAATGACCATTTAAGTATTTGGTTGCGGAATGC
>DATLHW010000321.1:0-10045 GCA_035539675.1 Burkholderiales bacterium
ACCATGTGATGTCGAAACTTGGGACACAAATATCGAGCGATCTTCAAGTTCAGCTCACTGAGCGGCTCTCGGCCATCATCGAGAGCACGGTCGCCGCAGCCATTTCAGATTTCAAACAGGGTTTGGCGGACCTCGTTGGCGACGCCATTGCGGAAGTTCTACTGGATCGCGCGGAAAAGAGCGGCGAGTTATCGCCTCCTCCAAAAAATCGCGGTTAAATAGACGCGATCAACCGTTATTCGCGAGCAAGCTCCATCGTTTTATAAAGCGCGCAACTGGATGCTTTCCACTGCTCTTTCTAGGATAATTCAACGTTTTAACGTTTCCTCGAAAAGACAACATGGAATTGGCCAAGAGTTTTGAACCCCACGCCATCGAATCCCACTGGTATCCCCTGTGGGAATCGCGCGGCTACTTTAGGCACCGCGACAACACCGATCAGTCGCAGTCCTACTGCATCCAGCTACCGCCGCCCAACGTCACGGGCACCCTTCACATGGGGCACGCATTCCAGCAAACCATCATGGATGCGCTGGTTCGATATCATCGGATGCGCGGGTTCAATACCAACTGGGTGGTTGGCACCGACCATGCAGGCATCGCCACTCAAATCGTCGTCGAACGCCAACTAGAGGCCGAAGGCAAAACCCGTCACGATTTTGGTCGAGAAAAATTCATCGAACGAGTATGGGAATGGAAGCAACAGTCCGGCTCCACCATCACTCGCCAAATGCGTCGGATAGGCGCTTCCAGTAACTGGACTTTCGCCGATACGGAAGGTCAATCCAGCGGCTACTTCACCATGGACGCGAAAATGTCGAGCGCCGTGGTGGAAGTGTTTACCCAGTTGTACGAGCAGGGACTGATTTATCGCGGGAAGCGGTTGGTCAATTGGGACCCGGTTTTAGGCACGGCTGTATCCGACATAGAAGTGGACAGCGAGGAAGAAGACGGCAAAATCTGGGAGATTCGCTATCCGTTCGAGGATGACGCGGGCGGCTTGATTGTGGCGACGACTCGGCCCGAAACCATGCTGGGCGACGTCGCCGTTGCAGTACATCCCAATGATGAGCGATACAAAAATCTCGTCGGGAAACATGTCGTATTGCCGCTTACCGGACGGACGATTCCCGTAATCGCCGATGAGTATGTCGATCCCGCCTTTGGAACCGGTTGCGTGAAGATCACGCCAGCGCATGACTTTAACGACTACCAAGTCGGGCAACGTCACCAACTGCCGCCAATTAACATCCTCACGCTGGAAGCAAAGATCAACGAGAACGCGCCCAGCGTTTATCAAGGACTTGATCGCTTCGAGGCCAGAAAGCGCGTTCTTGCGGATCTTCAAGCACAGAACCTGCTCGTATCCGAAAAGCCGCACAAACTGAAAGTCCCCCGATCAAGCCGCACCGGCGTCATTGTCGAGCCCATGCTAACGGACCAATGGTTTGTGAAGATGGAAGGCATGGCCAAGCGCAGCCTCGATGCGGTCGAAAAAGGCGATGTAAAGTTTTATCCAGAACACTGGACCACCACCTACAACCACTGGCTGGAGAATATCCAGGACTGGTGTATTTCCCGCCAGTTATGGTGGGGTCATCAGATTCCTTGTTGGTATGACGACCAAGGCAACGCTTACGTCGCCCACGACGAAGCGGAGGCGAAAGCCAAGGCTGCAGCCAAGGGTTACAACGGCGAACTGAAGCGCGACGCGGATGTTCTCGACACCTGGTTCTCCTCCGCCCTGGTGCCGTTCACTTCGCTAGGCTGGCCCGAAAAAACCCAGGATCTCGCAACCTTCCTGCCCTCCTCCGTGCTGGTGACCGGCTTCGACATCATTTTCTTCTGGGTCGCCCGGATGATCATGATGACGCTGCATTTCACCGACAAGGTTCCGTTTCATCACGTCTACATGAACGCCATCGTGCGCGATGCCGAAGGTCAGAAGATGTCGAAGTCCAAGGGCAACACCATTGACCCCTTGGACTTGATCGACGGGATCTCGTTCGACAATCTCCTCGCAAAATCAACCGTGGGTCTGATGCGCGCCGATCACAAGGCGAAGATCGAGAAATATATTCGCGCCCATTATCCCAATGGCATTCCGTCTTTCGGCTCCGACGCGCTTCGCTTTACGTTCGCTTCGCTCGCGACATTTGCTCGCACGTTGAATTTCGACCTGAACCGCTGCGAAGGCTATCGCAACTTCTGCAACAAACTGTGGAACGCGACGCGCTTTGTGCTGATGAACACGGAAGGCAAGGACTGCGGCATCGAGCCCTGCAAGGAAGATTGCGGGCCAAACGGTTACCTCCACTTCTCGCAAGCCGACCGCTGGATCGTCAGCCTCTTGCAACGCACCGAACAGGAAGTCGAAAAAGGTTTCGCCGAATACCGATTCGACAACGCCTCGGCGGCGATTTACAAATTCGTCTGGGACGAATATTGCGACTGGTATGTCGAAATCGCGAAGGTGCAGATTCAAAACGGCAGCGAAGCGCAACAGCGCGCCACGCGCCGAACCCTGGTGCGCGTACTGGAGACAGTGTTGAGACTCGCTCACCCGATCATTCCGTTCATTACCGAGGAGCTTTGGCAGAAGGTCGCCCCGCTCGCCGGTCGCGCGAAAGGCGACGACAGCGAAAGCATCATGCTGCAACCCTATCCGCAGTCGCGGCCGGAGAAAATCGACGCGGACGCGGAAGCATGGATGGGACGGCTGAAGGGATTGACCGACGCCGTACGTAACTTGCGCGGAGAAATGAGCATCTCTCCAGCGCAACGCGTCCCCCTGATCGCGAGCGGCGATCAGCAAGCGCTCGTGGAGCTGGCGCCCTATCTCAAGATCCTAGGGAAATTGTCGGAAGTGGAAATCGCTTCCGGCGAACTCCCACCGGCGGACGCTCCGGTTGCCGTTGTCGGCGACATGCGATTGATGTTGAAAATCGAAGTGGACGTCGCCGCGGAGAAAGAGCGTCTTGGGAAGGAAATCGCGCGACTGGAATCAGAGATCGTCAAAGCTAACGCCAAGCTATCCAATGCTGGCTTTGTGGAGCGTGCGCCACCACAGGTTGTGGCGCAAGAGCGAGAACGATTGACGAATTTTGGCGATACGCTGTCGAAACTTAAGACTCAGTACGAGCGTTATAGCCAGTAAGGCGTCCATAGCCCAAACTTTTCCCAATTGTTGGAACGAGCTTACTCGCGATCAATCGTCAAATCGCGAGTAAGCTCGCTTCCACCTTTCCAGGGTTCAAAAAGGCAAGCGTAGATCTGGAAAAATACCGAAACGCTAAAGGAGCCGCCTCATGGAAAAATTCCGCATTAAGCCCGACAAGAAAGTCGACCTTTCCAAGTTCGATTCCGACGACCGTAGCGCCTCGACAGGAACCAAACGGCAGGATGCGGAAGAACTGGTCACCCTGTCCGCCCGCCTCGGTCAACTACAAGACGTGTTTTATGGTTCAGGAGCCCACAAACTCCTGATCGTTTTGCAGGGCATGGATACGTCGGGCAAAGACGGAACGATTCGGAAAGTGTTTGGCTCGGTGGATCCATTGGGTGTACGCGTGGCCAACTTCAAGGCGCCGACTGACGAGGAAAAAAGTCATGACTTCCTCTGGCGAATCCATCGCCAGACGCCGGGCAAGGGTGAAATCGTCATATTCAATCGCAGTCATTACGAGGACGTGCTCATTACCCGCGTCCACGGATGGATCGACAAAAAAGAAACCAAGCGACGTTTTCGGCAGATCAATGAGTTTGAATTAATGTTGGCCGAACACGGCACAGTGATTCAAAAATTCTTTCTGCACATCTCCAAGGATGAACAGAAAGCGCGGCTTGAGGAGCGTCTTTCCGATCCGGACAAACAATGGAAGTTTCAGTTAGGAGATTTGGAGGAGCGCAAATTTTGGGACCAATACACGGAAGCCTACGAAGACGTCCTGCAAAACACCTCCACGAAACATGCGCCCTGGCATGTTGTGCCAGCCAATTCCAAAATGAACCGCAATCTTTATATTTTGCGGGTTCTGGTTCAGACGCTTGAGGGGTTGAAACTGGCTTACCCAGACCATCAAGAAGATCTACAGGGTGTGGTGGTCGAGTAGTAGAGGCTACGCCTCGGGGCGAAACGCCTCTTCCCGCTTCTTCCGGATGCTCGGGCTCACGCCCCTCCTATAGATGTCGAAGCGGTATTCAACTGGACTCACAATCCGATCATGGCGCCAATCATCATCGTCGTCATCGGATTGGACAAAATCAACATCACCCCGTTCTTTACAATTGATCAAGCAGCCAGTAAAGCCAACGTAACGCTCCCCTTCGCTGGGCAAGATGCCCAAGACCAATCAGCTTGCAGTGAGAAGCGCGGTAGGGCGAAAAAGCGATAGCGCCTTCCGCCCTACCCGTCCGTTTAGGCTCTCAAGGATTAAACGATTTCACTTCGCAGCGGCGTTTTCAGCCGCTTGCGCCGAGCGACGGCTTTTCTTCTGCTTCGCAATCATTGTTCCTATGGCAACCACCAAAATCGCCCCGGCCGCCGCAGCGCCATAATGCGCCCAGCTTGGCAAGTGCTCCACATGAGGCTTCACGACGATATCCGTGAAAATCATCTCGCCGGCAATCCAGCCCAGCAATCCGCCTCCCAGCGTGATAACCATCGGGAAACGGTCCATTAGCTTTAACACAAACTTGCTACCCCACACGATGATCGGAATGCTGATAACAATACCGAATACAACCAACGCCATGCTGCCTTTCGCGGCGCCCGCTACCGCAATCACGTTATCCAAGCTCATCACGGCGTCGGCTATCACGATGGTCTTAATTGCGCCGACAAGCGTCGTGCTGCCCTCAATATTGCCGTGCCCATCGTCATCCTCCGGCAACAATAGCTTGATACCAATCCAGAACAGCAACAGGGCGCCGATCACCTTCAAATACGGCATCGCCAGCAATTGAAGCGCGAAGAAAATAAGCACAACGCGGAGGCCAATCGCCCCAAAGACGCCCCAAAAAATTCCCTTATTACGCTGCGACTCCGGAAGTCGCCGACAAGCCAACGCAATCACAACCGCGTTGTCGCCACCCAAGAGGATATCGATAAGAATAATCTGCGCGACAGCAATCCAAAATCCGCTATCCATCATTAGTTCAACCATTGTTTACACCTTGTCGAAGTACTTTAAAATCGGCGCCCCCATGAAATACCACGAGCTCAGGGACCTTAGAAATTGCAAAAAATCGCTTTGAAAATCACAGCCGCCTATTTTGTCAGGCGCGCAAACAGAATCGCGTAACAACTTCACCAAACTTCTCCGTCACTCGCGATGATTTTCGCGGAAACCTTCAAGAACACCTACCTTATTCCACGATGCCCGTCCTATTATCTTCATAATACTCAAGGAGATGAATTCGCGACAGTGTGGCGATGGCTTTCGATACCGAAATCGGGCATCCACATCACGGTCATCCCTTCTTCATTCGGCCGACTTTGGAACCGAACATCCACTCCTACCCCAGGCGCATAGGCCAAGTGATCGCCAATATAGAGCAAAGGCAATCGTTCCCGCCGCCATGGAGGAACAGCCGCCATTTGCAGCAAATTTTTCAATGTCTGCCTTGGACGATTTTCACTCAGACGCAACCTCTCGCCACCCTGGCGCACACGTATCGAGACGCCTCCCTGCAAAAGTGCTGTTTGGGCAATACCGGCGCCATTGGCTTCTTGAAAAACCATTGTTCCATTTAACGCGGGAATTACCCAATTTTTTTCGCCTCCCCAATTGAGTTGAAAATCAGGCGACGGCGCCGCACTAGGGGGAACCACATAAAGCCACCCTCGAAAACGCCGCAATTCAATACCGTCATGGACAACGCACACCATCGCATCATCACGAGCGCCCGTCACCTGACGTAGCATTTCCCCCAAGCGGTCGTGATCGGGCATTTGCAGATGGCTTCGACCAAGAAAATAACGCAACGCGTTCTTCGCCCGCATCTGATCTAATTCGGACAAGATATGAACGGCGATCTTTCCATCGCTCATCCCATCTTTAACATCTAAAGCGGCCAGCGTATCCAACAAATGCCCAGCTTCCGCGAAGTGCGCCGCAGCGCGGTCGAGAACAGAGCGGTAAGCAGGAAAACGCGCGTCTATGCGCGGCAAAACGTCGGCTCGCAAATAGTTACGGGTAAACCCGACATTCGCGTTGCTCTCGTCGTCGATCCACTGAAGCTTCTCCTCGAGCGCAAAAGCAGCCAATGCGGATCGCGGCAAATGCAGCAGCGGGCGCAGTAGGCGCAACGGCGTTGTCTTTTCCTCGACTTCACGCGTGGGCGCTCGCGAGCATTCCGCCATTCCCGCCATCCCCTTCACGCCAGCGCCGCGCAATAGCCTCAATAGCATCGTCTCCGCCTGGTCATCCTGATGGTGACCAAGCACGACGAAATCCGTATCCAGTTTTACAAAGCTTGCATAGCGAGCAGCGCGAGCGGCAGCCTCAAGCCCCTCTCCGGTGGGACGCAGCGGATCGATGACGGTTTGGCTGAAAGGTATCGCCATGGCGGCGCAGAGGTCCGAGCAGAACGTCGCCCACGGCGCGGCGTTTGGACTGATCTGGTGATTAACGTGATGGGCCGCAAGATCGAAATGAAGCCGATCGCGCAATTTACTCAACAGCGATAACAACGTCACCGAGTCCAGTCCGCCCGAAAGACCAACCGTTAGTCGGTCCCCAAGCTTGATATGACGTCGAAGCACAGACGCCACTTGATCGACAAGCGCAATAGCATCCATTTCAGATGGTCATCAAAAAAATCGCAAGGCGCGGATCAAGGTCGACGCAAAAAACGGAAGCGTCGACTCTGGTCCGCTCGATGCGTTCCTTCATAACCTTTCAGTCACCATTCTCTACGGCGACTTCCTTGAATCTGCCATAAGCCATGAGCCGTTGCTGCCGGCGTGCGATCAGTTCTTTGAGAGGTAATTCCTGTAACGGCTTCAACGCTTCCTGAAGGGCCTTCTTCAGCGAATTCGCCATGGCCTGCGGATCGCGATGAGCGCCGCCTATGGGCTCGTGCACCACCTTATCGATCAACCCGAAGCTCTTAAGCCGGGTCGCGGTAATGCCAAGCGCTTCGGCAGCCTCCTCGGCGTGCTCGGCGCTTTTCCACAGAATAGCCGCGCAACCTTCCGGAGAGATTACCGAGTAGGTGGAGTATTGCAGCATGAGCGTCGCATCGCCGACTGCGATGGCCAGCGCGCCGCCGGACCCGCCTTCACCAATGATGGTGCAAACGATTGGAATCTTTAGTCCGGCCATCACAAAGAGATTGCGGCCGATCGCCTCCGACTGCCCGCGTTCTTCCGCGCCAATGCCCGGATAAGCGCCCGGCGTATCGATAAACGTAAACAGCGGAATGGAGAATTTCTCCGCCAATTGCATCATCCGTAGCGCCTTGCGATACCCCTCGGGTCGCGGCATGCCGAAATTGCGATAGGTGCGATCGTTGGTGTCGCGCCCCTTCTGATGCCCGATGACCATCACGCTTTGGCCGTTGAATCTGGCCAGTCCTCCGACAATCGCGGCGTCGTCGGCATAGCAACGATCGCCATGGAGCTCCTCGAAGTCCGTGAACATCGACTGAATGTAATCCAGCGTATAAGGTCGGTGGGGATGGCGAGCGACTTTGGATATCTGCCAAGGCGTGAGCTTGCTGTAAATGTCCTTGGTCAGAACTTGGCTTTTTTTCTGCAACCGGTCGATCTCCTGTGAGATATCGACCGCGGAATCATCTTGAACAAACCGTAACTCTTCGACTTTGGATTCCAGGTCGGCGATAGGCTGTTCAAAATCAAGGAAGCTTGTCTTCATTAACAGTATCTGACGGTTACCAAAGCGCCTAATGATACAGGAATTCTCATTCCTCACTCTCGGGCAGAACACCCCAAGCGTGTTTTCCATGAACGCGCTCTAAAGCATCCTATAATATCCTCCCGACTTAAACTCTCGATAAGCCCATGGCCAACAGACTAACCAGGATTACCACTCGCACCGGCGATGATGGCACCACCGGACTTGCTGACGGATCACGCGTAGTCAAATATCACCCGCGCATGGAAGTAATCGGCGATATCGACGAATTGAATAGCACGATCGGCGTCATTCTGGCCGAACAACTCTCCGATAACATTCGCGACGTATTGAATCCCATACAACATGAGTTATTTGATTTGGGAGGCGAACTTGCAGTCCCCGGACGGGAAACGCTCGGCGAAAACCACCTTATCCAACTGGATACGCTACTCGCAAAATTCTCCGGGACCCTTCCACCGCTCAAGGAATTCATCCTGCCCGGCGGATGCCGAGCAGCGGCGCTAACACACGTCGCCCGCACCGTTTGCCGCCGCGCCGAAAGAAAATTAGTCGCGCTGAGCAAATTGGAGCCGGTAAATCCAGCCTCGCGAAAATATTTAAATCGCCTGTCTGATTTATTGTTTCAGGTTGCCAGAGTTATCAACGACGAAGCGGGCGCGCCAAATGTTTATTGGAGCCCTCAGCAAACAAAGTAACTAGATTTCCGAACCAATGAGAGACCGTGAGTAGCCCGGATTAGCGCAGCGTATCCGGGCTACAGGTTCAGAATTTATTACTCAACAGCCTTCGCAACCCGCCGCTTCTGCACGGCATCGGCTAACAGCCGGACAAGCTTCTCGCTATCTTCCCAGCCCAGGCAAGCGTCGGTAATGCTTTGACCATAGACCAGTTCTTTTCCGGCGACCAAATCCTGACGGCCTGGCTTGAGATGGCTTTCGGCCATGATGCCGAAGATACGGCTTTCGCCGCCGATGATTTGCCCCGCCACGTCCTCCGCCACAAGCATCTGCCGCTCGTAGTTCTTGCTGCTGTTCGCATGGCTGAAATCGACCATTAGATTGGCGGCCAAACCTGCGGTCGCCAGATCCTTGCATGCTGCGTCAACGCTAGCCGCATCGTAGTTGGGCTGTTTGCCGCCACGGAGGATCACGTGGCAATCCTCATTGCCGTAGGTGGACACAATCGCCGAATGGCCACCCTTGGTCACCGAAATAAAATGATGCGGATGCTGCGAGGTTCGGATGGCGTCCACGGCGATCTTGATATTGCCATCAGTACCGTTCTTGAAGCCCACGGGACAGGACAATCCCGACGCCAATTCGCGATGAATCTGGCTTTCGGTCGTCCGCGCGCCGATAGCGCCCCAACTAATGAGATCCGCGACATACTGAGGCGTCACCACATCCAGAAACTCCGTACCCGCCGGCAATCCAAGCTCATTGATTTCCAACAACAGCTGACGAGCGATGCGCAATCCCTGATTAATCTGGAAACTGTCATCGAGCAGCGGATCGTTGATCAAGCCTTTCCAACCAACGGTCGTGCGCGGCTTTTCAAAGTAAACCCGCATGACGATCACCAGATCGTCGGCAAGCTCCTCTTTCAGCTTGACGAGCCGCCGCGCATATTCCATGGCCGCCTTGGTGTCATGGATCGAACATGGTCCAACGACAACCAGCAAGCGATCATCCGCGCCATGCAGCAAGCGATGGATATCGCGCCGTGCGGCGTAAGTGGTCTCGGCGACCTTTGGGGTAATGGCGTATTCCCGCAATACGTGTGAAGGCGGGACGAGTTCTTTGATCTCCTTGATACGGAGATCGTCGGTATTGTGAGGTGCGTTCATGATGTTATTCAAAGTGCGACAGATTAATTAAGTAAAAACCATTGCTATCATGCCACTTCGAACGTGGCGCCGTCACGCTTCGCTAGTACGTTTTGCAAATAACTCAAGCGCGTTGGCCGCAAATCGCAGAAAAAAATAGACTTCTTTCGAAACCGTCGCGAGCGGCCCGAGATCGAGCCGAGAAGCGCAGGGTGTAGCAGGGGTTTCGGGGAGCATGCTCCCCGCCTGCGGAACGGTTTGCGCGTGCAAGCGCAAACGCGCCCTGCAAGGGTACGAATAGTACGTTGAGCATCGCAGGCTTGATATCGGGCTGCGC
>DATLHW010000322.1:0-9767 GCA_035539675.1 Burkholderiales bacterium
CGGCGCCGGAACGTTGGAAGAGCAGATCAATCGAGAAAAGCTCAATCGCCGGAGCGCGGAGAGGGGGCCGCCGCGGCTTACGCTCACGGGCGTGTCCGGTTCAGCCGTGATCTCCTCTCCCTTCAAGGGAGATATGGGGGGCTTGAATTCAAGACCTATTACCAAAAACCATCCCACCAGTGTCAATGAACGGGAGGGCGCATTTCGTAGAAACGATCTGATTCTTGGTAACGGCCTCGGAGGATTCACCCCAGATGGAAGCGAATACGTTCTTACGCTCGTGGCCGGTCAAGTAACGCCGGCGCCATGGGTCAATGTATTGGCGAACCCACGCTTCGGGACTGTCATCTCGGAGAATGGCCTCGCCTACACTTGGTATGAAAACGCGCACCAGTACCGGCTTACGCCATGGGGTAACGATCCCGTGGGCGATTCAAGCGGCGAGGCGTTTTACCTGCGCGATGAAGAGACCGGAAATTTCTGGTCGCCAACAATTCTTCCCGCTCGCGGAGCCGGGGCCTACACCATCCGACATGGATTCGGTTATAGCGTCTTCGAGCACAGCGAAGACGGCATTCATTCAGAACTCACGGTCTATGTCGCGCTGGATGCTGCGGTCAAATTCTCGGTGTTGAAAGTGCGTAACGACTCAGGTCGCGCGCGTCGGCTTTCCACGACTGGATATGTGGAGTGGGTGCTGGGGGATCTGCGGCCGAAAACCGCAATGCATGTTACGACCGAGATCGATCCCAAGAGCGGAACGCTATACGCTCGCAACCCGTACAACACGGAATTCGCCGAGTGGACCGCATTCTTCGATGCTGACGATGTCGGTCGGACCACGACGTGCGACCGCGCTGAATTTCTGGGGCGTAATGGCAGTCTCCGAAGTCCCGCGGCGCTGACTCGCTCGTGGCTGTCGGGGAAAGCCGGCGCTTCGTTGGACCCATGCGCCGCCATTCAAATTCCATTCGAGTTAGCCCATGGGCAAACGCGCGAGATTGTTTTCAGACTCGGCGTTAGCGGGGACGCTGCGTCCGCCAGCGTTCTTGCTCGTCGTTTTCATGGACCGGGCGCGGCGCGCAAAGCGCTGGAGGAAGTGCGCCAGCATTGGACGCACACGCTCTCGGCAGTGCGCGTGGAAACACCCGACGAATCCCTCAATGTGCTGGCGAATGGCTGGCTCGTTTATCAAACACTCGCGTGCCGTTTCTGGGCTCGCAGCGGTTACTACCAATCCGGAGGCGCTTTCGGTTTCCGTGATCAGTTGCAGGATGTCATGGCGCTCATCCATGCCGAACCGCAACTCGCGCGCGAACATTTGCTCCTCTGCGCCAGTCGCCAGTTCCGAGAAGGCGATGTGCAGCATTGGTGGCATCCGCCATCGGGGCGCGGCGTACGCACGCATTGCTCGGACGATTACCTTTGGCTGCCATTGGCGACCTGCCGCTATGTGTTGAGCACAGGGGACACCGGGATACTGGATGTATCGATTAACTTCCTCGACGGCCGCCAGGTGAATCCACAAGACGACTCCTATTACGATTTGCCCAATCGTTCGGAGGAAACGGCCAGTTTGTATCAGCACTGCGTCCTCGCCGTGTTGAGGGGATTGCAAAAGGGCGAGCATGGCCTGCCGCTGATTGGCGCAGGCGACTGGAACGACGGCATGAACATGGTCGGTAAAAACGGCAAAGGCGAAAGCGTCTGGCTGGGCTTTTTCCTTTGCGAAGTGCTTAAGCAATTTACAAAGCTTGCGCGGCTCCGTGGAGATCAGGTTTTTGCCGAACGATGCGAAGAGGAGGGACGTTTGCTCGCCGAAAACATCGAGCAGAATGGCTGGGATGGCGAATGGTATCGCCGCGCTTACTTCGACGATGGCGTCCCGCTCGGCTCCGCGAGCAATGAGGAATGCCAAATCGATTCGATCTCGCAGAGCTGGTCTGTTCTGTCCGGCGCAGGCGATGCGCAACGTGCGCGCATGGCGATGAAGGCCGTGGATGAGCGCCTTGTGCGCAGGGATCACGCGCTCATTCAGCTATTGGACCCGCCCTTCGACAAATCGAATCTCGACCCCGGTTACATCAGAGGATACGTGCCGGGCGTAAGAGAAAATGGCGGGCAGTACACGCATGGCGCCATCTGGGCGGCGATGGCGTTCGCCGCGCTGGGCGATAGCCGTCGCGCATGGGAACTGACGGCGATGATCAATCCGATAAATCATGCGAGATCCGCCAAAGGAGCGGCTGTCTACAAAGCCGAGCCGTATGTCATGGCGGCGGATGTCTACGCGGTAGCGCCGCACACCGGACGTGGCGGCTGGAGCTGGTATACGGGCTCCGCAGGCTGGATGTATCGGCTTATCGTGGAATCGCTTTTGGGTTTACGGCTGGAAGTCGACAAACTGTATTTCGCGCCTTGTCTTCCCGTCGATTGGAAAACGTTCAAGATTCACTATCGATATAGGAATACCATGTACCACATCACCGTAACGCAAACGCTCGCCGATAGTGGCGAGACAAGCGTGTCTGTCGATGGCGTCGAACTTGGCCACGGCGCTATTCCCCTGATTGACGACCGGCGGGAGCACTCGGCGGAGGTCAGAATAATCAGAGATTCCGAAATCGTGGAATCCAATTTTTAGGAAATTGTCATGAACGACTTTGATCGAATCAGTGGAATTCAGAAAGCCAATAGCGATGAGCAGCTGGACATCGCGATGATCGGCTATGGGCAACAGGCCGCAACAGTTCACCCTGCGTTGCAACTGAACCAAGGCTTTAATAATGCGC
The DNA here is from genome assembly GCA_035539675.1 of Burkholderiales bacterium. Taxonomy (GTDB): domain Bacteria; phylum Pseudomonadota; class Gammaproteobacteria; order Burkholderiales; family DATLHW01; genus DATLHW01. The sequence goes on from DATLHW010000322.1 coordinate 2,793, forward strand.
TGGAGGCAGGACAATTCATGCGCGCGTTAGAGAATATCCGACAAGCGCGCCGGGTGGATGGCGAAGAATATTTTGCCGTCATTCGCGTGCTTGAGTTCGCTGCGGAAAGGCGGATTGCGATCATGATGAAGGGTGTGGCGAAGGCAAAGAGTGTGTAGGGCGGCGTATTTTTAATAAGGCTCTTTATGGATTTCAGGGGCTTGATCCCTGTTGACGCAATTCATATTGTAGGAGCGAGCTTGCTCGCGATTGTCAGCGTGGCCACGGACGCATTCGCGAGCAAGCTCGCTCCTACAGGGGGACCAATAAGACCCCGAAACACATAAAGAGCCTTTAATAATTATTCGGAGTCTCTACAATTAACTCCCTCTTCCTTGAGGCAAAGGTATCTAAACGAGCCCGATAAGAGCCCCTCTCCCTTGAGGGGAGAGGGGTTGGGGAGAGGGTGATGGTTCAAATTAACACCGCTGTCACCCTCTCCCCTCAAGGGAGAGGGCGTTAACCGTGGAACGATCGAGATATAACTCCGACTTACTTCACCCGCATGTCATCCTTCACGGACTTCACTCCCGCGACCTTGCGGGCCACTTCCATCGCTTCGTACCTGGCCGCGTCGCTACTTACAAAACCACTCAATTGAACAGTGCCTTTGAATGTTTCAACATTGATTTCGGCCACCTTCAACCGGGGCTCATTGAGGATCGCCGCCTTGACCTTGGTGGTGATGAGGCTGTCGTCAATATATTCCCCAGTCCCCTCCTGCTTCTTCGTGGATGCGCATCCAATGGAAGTTGCAAGGGCGACGGCAATGAAAAGCGCGGAAAAATATTTAAGTGGTTTCATATTAAATTCTCCAAATGATCAAGAAACCAGAATGGCTTCCAGTTAACTCGTACTCCTACCGCCGGTGATTATGAGCCGGCGGTTTTAACCAGATCAGCGCGGCGCGATTTTTCCGCTGTCGTCCGAAAGGATAATTTCAACGCGCCGATTCAATTGCCGACTGCCCGGACTGTCGTTGCCGGCGACCGGATGCGCCTCGCCATAACCATGCGTGGAGATGCGATCTCGGTTGACGCCCATATCGACTAACGCCGTGCGCACAGCGTCAGCGCGTCGATCGGAGAGGGCTTGATTGCTGGTCTCGCTGCCGACGCTGTCGGTGAAACCTTCAACCAGCGCCGTGCGTTGCGGATACTGTTTAAAGAAACCGGCCAGTTTCTCGACGCTGCGCACGCCCCCCGATTTGAGTTGCGCCTTGTTGGTGTCGAACAGCACATCGCCGATGGTGATCACCAAGCCGCGATCCGTTTGCTTGGCGTTCAGTTCCTTCAGTTGCGCCTCCATCTGGCTGGCGCGCATTTCCGCATCCTTGGCCTGCTGCTGCGAGGCCTCCGACTGGCGCAGCGACGCTTCGGATTGCCGTTGTGAGGCTTCGGACTGTTGCTGCGAAGCTGCGGACTGGCGTTGCGATTCCTCCGCTTGGCGTTGCGCGGTTACCGCGCTGCGCTGAGCGGCGTCGGCTTCGTTGGTTCTCGCCGTGAGACGGATCTTGTCGCGCGCCGCATTGGCGTTCGCGGCAACCAAATCCGCCGCCTTTTGCTTGGCGGTCTCCTGTGCGATCGCCGTTCGTTGCTTGGCAAGATAGGCTAGATGATCGACGGTGGCGGTGTTGTCATGCCTAGTCCATGCGTCATTGGCTTTGGTCAACGCGTCGCCGGCTTGTTTCAATTCACCGGCCGCTAGGCTGACGGTTTGCGGATTGCTTTGCGCCATGTCGTACTCGCGGCGCGCCTCATCCAGCTGCGCGTTGTTGGACGGCAGCGATTGGCACCCGGCCAGCACGGCAATAGCGATTAACGTGAGTCGAAACATTTGATGAGTCTTCATGATAGGTCCTTAGGAGGATTAGGCTATTTGCTTTTGCGATTCAGTTCTTCGCGAAGCACTCGACTGGATTCCTGCAATTCGTCGGCCGCTTTCTGCGCCTTGATCGAACGAGCCTTAGTTCCCGCCAACTGGGCGTCGACCTGCGCTTCCTCGGCGAGCGATTGCGCCCGGTCGTAATCCTGCGCGGTCATGGCTAACTTCGCGCGATCGAGTTTCTCGCGTGCGGTCTTCATTTCAACCGGCGCCAATTCGGCGCCGCCGGCGCCGGCCGCATTGGCCACGGCGGCCGTTGATACGGCGATTTGCTCATTAGGTGGTGGAATGCTCGCGCAGCTCGCGACAAATAATATAGAGGCGCCTGCGATCAGCGTTGGCAGGCCGACTCGGGCCATCCGGTAATCCAATCGGCGATTGAAAAGGTTATTCATCATCTTTGCCTCCCGTGTTTGAGCTAAATTAAGTAGCGCGATCATTGCGTGTGATTTGCTGAAGAAAGCGGGACTTCACGGCATACGGGCTGCACGCCGCGATGAAGCTCAGGAGCGCAGAATGGGCGCGAACGACTAGGCGGTCGGTGCGGTGACGCACATAGGAATGTGGTTGAGTGGTGGATTCGTTTGCCTAGCGCATCGAATTTAAAGCGGGTATTACGTACGTTTGCGTACAGACCGGCGCCGTTGCTTCTCGGACCATGTGCCGTTCTATCGAAGTAACGGCGGAGCAACGCCAGGGTTGAGCATCGAACGGTTTGACGAGTGACAGTTAAACGCTGGTGTTGAAAAAATATGATTCGATGATTCGCACATCTGGCCACCCCTGCTGAATTTTGGAGGGTTTATGAGAACGAAACCACGCAATATGTTTATGTACATGCTGGCGAGCGCGTCGCTATGTGTCACGACCAGCGCTTTTGGAGTGAATGCCGAGGAGTCGCGTCAGCTTGCCAACAGTTCGACGCCGGACGTTACGCCTCGGCAGTTCTTCAGTACGGCGATTCATGAAGCGGGTGGCGCCTACAAGGAAGCGCGGCGCGAATGCGTAACCATGAGCGGCGCCGAGCGGTCAAGCTGTATGAAGGAAGCTAAAACAACCTACGATAACGATATGAGCGAAGCTCGCATGGAACTGCGCGAGCGTACTCAGTGACGCGATGGGTATTCATCATCTCTTCAATTGACGAACAGTGATATTTCAACACGATCCTGTAGGAGCGAGCTTGCTCGCGATTGGTGGCGGAGCCCTGGACGCAATCGCGAGCAAGCTCGCTCCTACAGGACGTCGGATCAAGCGGGAAGGGTGGTTATACGACCTTTCGTCCGCTAATGACTCTGAGCAAAATAGCCACGAGGGCAACTACCAGAAGGATGTGAATGAAGCCGCCCATGGTGTAGGACGTGACGAGCCCTAGCAGCCACAGGATGACGACGACGACGGCGATGGTGTAAAGCATGATGTGTCCTTTCTTATTTGCGAAAGATGTATCGATGAATATCCGATGTCGATGCGCATTACGCAAGGTCGATGCATCAAGCCAAGTGTGTGTGCGGCTTGCAAGTGGAGTCTGTGCGGTGGGACGCATTGAGCGCTGGCTTGTCGCTAGCGAGTCAACATCTCAATTAAAATTTTCACATAAAAAAATGACATGCTCATTCGGAAAAAAACCAGATTCGGAATCAGTTGTCTTTGTGTGCGCCACCACACCGACGGCGCATCGCTGTACGCAGATTCTTAGCAGACCGGGCATTCGCGCCTTATCGAGAATTGCATGATCGGATGACGACTCAAGAGGACGTATTAGCCGGCTTGCGATTCTCGACCGCGCGGCGCTCGGGCAGCTTTCGAAGTTCAATGTTCAGGAGACAGCTATGAATAAAGATCAAGTCAAAGGTCGAATCAAAGAGGCCAACGGTAAAGTGAAGGAAGTGGCCGGGAAGATGGTTGGCAATAAGAGATTGCAGGAAAAAGGCAGGATTCAAAAGGCGGCCGGTATTGCCCAAGCGGATATTGCCGACGCCAAGAACGATCTTGCGAAGGGCGTCTAAACGCATATCGTTATATACAGCATCGCAGCCTATGAAATAAGTCTTGTCCTCCTCAACGGCCTTGGCATCTAACCCAAGTTGGCGCCTATCGCGCTCCTCCCCTTCAAGGCAAAGGTATCTACACAAGTTCGCGTAGTCACGAATGCCCCTCTCCCTTGAGGGGAGAGGGGCTTAACGGCGGAATTGTGTAGATACCAATGCCTCCGAAGAGGGTGTTGACTTTGGAGATGGGTCCAAGTCGTAAAGTTATTCCTTCCTCACTCCAATGGCCCCCGGCGCCAGCCTATAAATGCGTCGACCATAAGATTTGCCGATGGCGTATTGCCTTTGACGCCTGAGCCGAGTACCGTGTTCTCGAAGAGCGAAACAATCACCCCAGTCAGCCCGGGTACACCCTGGGCATCCAGTTTCTGAAGCGCTGCTTAATTTTCCACGCATTCAATATCGAGAGGACCCCGCCAATCACGTCGCGTGATGGAAGCCCGCGCCGAAAATTCGGAGCCCCTTTTGTTTTCGAGCGATCGTCGCTGTTGGCATATGCGCCTGCCTGATAACCGAAGCAATGGCGATGGCGCCCAACGGAAACGACCGCGATGTATATAGCCTAGAAGGAGAGGTAAGCGTCAGCCATGCTGCGCTTAACCGAAAAGACGATGAATCTCGATCAAGTCAGTGAACCGCAACAGACGCAACGCGCTTCGGAGGTTACCCCAAGCCCCGAAGTCGAAGAACTTGAGCAGTACCCATTTCCCATCGTCGCCATTGGCGCATCGGCGGGAGGGCTGGAGGCGATTAGCCAATTGCTCGCGCATTTGCCGCCGGAAATTGGCATGGCGTTTATTTTGGTTCAGCACCTCGATCCCCATCATGACAGTCAGCTGTCCGAGCTATTGGCGAACAAAACCCGAATGCCGGTGATCGAGGCGACGGATGGCGTCGCGGTTTGCGCGGATAAGGTTTACGTCATTCCGCCCAACACGAATCTGGGGATTGATCGCGGCATGTTGCAAGTCACCCCGCGCGGCGACGCGCCCGGTCTGCATCTACCGGTTGATTGGTTATTCCGATCGCTCGCCAAAGACCTGCAGGCGAGGGCGATTGGCGTTGTTCTTTCGGGCACAGGCTCGGACGGCGCCTTGGGAGTAGCCGAGATCAAAGCGGCAGGCGGTATCACGTTTGCGCAGGATGAACAGTCGGCGAAACACTGGGGCATGCCGAGTAGCGCGATTGACACGGGTTGCGTGGACTTCGTCTTGCCGCCAGAGACCATCGCGCGGCGGCTGGCGGAGGTGGGCGGTCACCCGTATTTGTCCCCGGGGCCCAGCGTTGCCGATGTGGCGGAGGATGACGTCAACTTCAAGCGGATTCTTGCCGCTGTCCGCGCCGCAACCGGCGTGGATTTTACCCAATATAGAGACACCACCATCAGACGGCGGATCATGCGCCGCATGGCGCTGCGCACGCAACGATCGCTCGCGGATTATGTCCGGCTGCTGGAAGTGGAAAGGGCCGAGGTCGATGCGCTGTATCGGGATTTGTTGATCAATGTGACGAGCTTCTTCCGCGATCCGGAGATGTTCGAGATGCTAAAGCTAAGCGTCCTGCCCGAGATCATGAAAAATAAGCCGACCAATGCGCCGTTGCGTATATGGGTGGCCGGCTGCTCCACCGGTCAGGAAGCTTATTCGCTGGCGATGACGCTGTCGGAGTTCTTCGACGACAAGCCGGTGCGTCCGACGATCCAGATCTTCGCCACCGACCTGAGCGATGCGCCCGCTCTCGAACGGGCGCGCGTTGGGCTCTATCCTGAAAGTATCGAGGCGGAAGTCACGCCTGGGCGATTGCGCCGCTTCTTTAAAAAGGAAGACAACCTTTACCGGATCGATAAGGTGATTCGCGATCTGTGTGTGTTTGCCCGCCAAAATATAACGGCCGATCCGCCGTTCTCGCACGTTGATCTGATCACTTGCCGAAACGTGCTGATCTACATGGCGTCGCCGCTACAAAAACGCGTGTTGCCGATGTTCCACTACGCCCTTAACCCCACTGGCTTTCTGGTGCTTGGTTCGTCCGAAACGGTAGGCGAGTTCACCAGTCTGTTCGAGCAGGTGGATCGGGGACACAAGATTTACGCCAAGAAAGCCGCTTCGATGCGACTACCGCTGCATTTTGCGGTCGGCGACAACAAGGCGACCCCGCCAGTAAGCTATCGCGCCAGCGCTCCCAGCGCCACGCCGCTCGACTTTCAGAAGGAGGCGGACCGGCTACTTCTTCGCCACTACGCGCCGCCCGGCGTGCTGGTGAACGGGAACTTCGATATCTTGCAATTCCGGGGGCGCACCAGCGCCTATCTCGAACCGCCGCCGGGCGAGCCAACGATGAACGTCTTAAAGATGGCGCGCGAAGGCTTGTTTCTGGAGTTGCGTACGGCATTGAATGAGGCCAAAGCGAGCGATGAGGCCGTGCGCCGGGAGCGGGTGATGGTGCGGGACAACCAAGGCGTGCGTGAGGTGAATTTGCAAGTCCTTCCGGTACCGCCGCCGACGGGGGACGCCACCGATTGTTTGCTCGTACTGTTTGAAGACGCCGCTACGCCTGCTTCCACTTCCCTGGAGCCGTCTTCAGCGGCGAGTGAACCGGCGCCGGCTAGCGCGAGTCCATTCACCAAAGGACTCCGGCGCTGGTGGCGGAGAGCGCTCTCACTACGGTCCAACGGGGTAACCTACGAGGATGGAATTGGAGAGCGTGATCGCGCGTCAACAGCGGAGCGCGAACTCACCTCCCTACGCCAGGAACTGGCGGCGACCAAGGAGTATCTCCAGTCTCTCATCGAGCAGCAGGATGCCGCCAACGAGGAGCTGCGCTCCGCGAACGAAGAGATCCTGTCCAGCAATGAGGAGTTACAGAGCACCAATGAAGAACTGGAGACCGCCAAGGAAGAACTACAGTCCTCCAATGAAGAGCTGACCACGGTTAACGAGCAGCTTCAATATCGCAATGTGGAGTTGAACCAAACCACCAATGATCTGACTAATCTGCTGAC
>DATLHW010000323.1:0-4631 GCA_035539675.1 Burkholderiales bacterium
ATTCAGATAACACCATTCTCCCGCCTCCAGCCCCAGCGCATCGAGCTGTAACCCGCCAATCGCAGTTCGCCGTAATGCGGCGCAGTGATTTCCGGCGGCCGCTAACATGCGTTTGACTTGATGGTACTTACCTTGCTCCAAAATGATTTCGAGATGGTGGTCGTCGACACGCCGACAGGTCTGCGCGGCCAGCGGCGCGGGCTCGTCGTGCAATTTCACCCCGGTCAATAAATGTTCGACGAGCGCAGGAGTCACCGGGTCATGCGTGGTGGCGAGATAGACTTTGGGGACATGCCGGGAGGGAGAGGATTGCCGGTGAATAAACGCGCCGTCGTCGGACAATAACAACAAACCGGTCGTGTCATGATCGAGCCGCCCAACGGGTTGCACGTCACGCAAAGTGAATTGTTCCGGCAGAAGCGTATGCACGCCTCGGTGATGACTTGGCTTACGGGAGCATTCGTAGTTGGCGGGCTTGTTCAGCGCGATGTAGACGTGTTCGCGATAAGTCCACAGTTCATCGTCCAGACTGAACTCAAGGCCAATGGTCTCGAAACTGGCGCGATAATCGGTAACACATTCTCCGGCGATTTTTACTTCGCCTGAGGCGATCAATTCGCGGCACGATTTGCGGGAGCCGAAGCCTTGGGATTGCAGAATGCGGTCTAAGGTAAGTTTGCTCATGTCATGGGGGCTCTAAATTCGAATGCTTTATTATTTCGGCGCTATCAGATATATCGCTACTTCAATCAACAACAACGCGACATAAGGAAAGGCGACTGTTGGTTTTGTCGCATTCGCGGCGTATTCCCCAATCAATCCTGCGATGCCCTTCCGATTCGCAATCCATTCCGAGTGCAGTTGAAAAGCGGAGCCTTCGGCCGGAGCGCCCTGTTTTAGAAGGCCCTCGATGCGAAAAATTCGTGTTCCTAAACGCGATTGGTAGGTTCTGAAAATGCTCTCTTGCAGCCATAATATGACCACAATGGCGCTAACGAGGAGCGCGTTGAGCGCCAGCGTCAACTCGATGGCGTACAACACAACGCCGGTTAGCTTGATCAAGAGGGCGCTTTTCTCGTACTGCTCATAGTTGTTCTGAAGCGTCTTCCATTCTTGGCTTAGCGCTTGAGTCTCTGTTGTGGGCATTATTTTCTTTCTCTCTAATTCGTAGCTGGTTTGGGCGATGGATGCGTTGACCGTGAGGCGCGCAATTGTAAGTTGTTCCACTGGTCAACGCGACAGTTGATCACGGAGACGGCCTGTAGGAGCGAGCTTGCTCGCGATTGGTGGCGGGGCCTCGGACGCGATCGCGAGCAAGCTCGCTCCTACAGGAGATGGAGGGTGTTTAGTCCGAGTAAATGCTTTAGCGTTGCGCCGGTTCTTTATTTGATAATTCGCTATTTTCCTGGGAGTTGATTTGGGCAATGAAGCAACGTGTAAATCTCCAATGTCCCTGCGATAGCGGGAAGTCTTACGAGGCATGCTGCGCAATCTGGCACAACGGCGTCGCCGCTCCTGACGCTGAAACGCTGATGCGCTCCCGATATAGCGCTTATGTTTTGCGGCTTGAACCGTATTTGTTGGCGACATGGGCGCCTGCCACTCGCCCGGAGCCCCTCGACCTCAGCGACGAGCCGGCGCCCAAATGGTTAGGGCTGCAAATCAGGCGTCATACCGTTACCGGACCGGACAGTGCGATTGTGGAGTTTGTCGCCCGCTACAGCGTGAGCGGGCGCGCGACGCGGCTACATGAAGTCAGCCGCTTTGTTTGCGAAGGCGGGCGGTGGTATTACGTTGATGGGGAGTTTCCAGAACAAGGGAAATCGTAATCAAGGTGAGATGCGACGGAATCACACCATTCGGTTACGCATCACTCCCAACCCAACAATTTCCGTTTCCACCAGATCACCCGGCTGCAAAAACTCCGGCGGCGTGCGCGCGAAACCGACGCCCGGCGGCGTACCGGTGGAAATGATGTCGCCCGGCTCCAAGGTCATGCCCCAGGAAAGCTCGGCGATGATCCGAGGAATGTTGAAGTGCATTTGTTTCGTGCTGGCGTTTTGCTTCATCACGTCGTTGATGCGGCAGATTAGCTGCAAATCGCTGGGATCTATCTCATCGCTGGTGACAAGATAGGGGCCCATCGGGCAGGTTCCATCGAAGCTCTTTCCCTTGAACCATTGGCCGCCATGCGCTCGCTGTGCGTTGCGTACCGAAATGTCGTTGATGACGGTGTAGCCGAAGACATAATCCATGGCGGATGCTTCTGGGATTGTTTTTCCTTCCCGACCGATGATTACGCCCAATTCGACTTCCCAATCGAATTTTCCATGCAGCGCCGGATCGCATGAAACATCGCCGAAGGGGCCGTTGACGGCAGTAGGCGATTTGGTGAAGAAGGTTGGATGTTCCGGTATTTCCTGACCGCTCTTGCGTACGAGTTCGCCTTCCGCGAAGTGCTCCACATAGTTCCACCCGACGCAGACGACGTTTTTTCTGGGGCGTGGAATGGGGGCGTGGATTTGTGTTTCGACTGGCTCCGGCGTTCCTGCTTGATGAATCTTCAGCAGCGCCTTGACCTGATCGAGGCCCGCTTCACCCGATTCGATCAAGGAGATCATGTCCATGGGATCGAACTCCAGCCGCATTCTCGCATGCGCCGCTGCGCTTTCGATATCGACGATGTCCTTTCCGCGCATGACGCCGATGCGAGGGAGTGGGTGAGCGGTCGTGGAGAAAGTTATAAGTTTCATGAAGTGCCTCCAGGTTGGCGAGTCGTTATTCTAAAATTTCCTGTAATCGGAGTGTGGCGAAAAAGCAGCTGGGGCGCTTTTGCGTAAGCCCTAATTAATTGTGAGAACGATTTTACCGATATGCTGGCTCGACTCCATCAACGCATGCGCTGCGCTGGCTTCTCCAAGCGGGAAGGTTTTGTAAATCACCGGTTTGATTTCTCCACTTTCAATAAGCGGCCAGACACGCTCCCGCAATGCTTTCGCGATGGCTCCCTTGAACGCGATCGAACGGGGCCGTAGCGTGGACCCGGTAATCGTGAGCCGCCGTTGCATTAATGCCCGGAAATCGATGGTTGCTTCCCGTCCGGCCATGGTGTTGATGAACACGAGCCGCCCGTCATCCGCCAACGTATTCAATTCGCGCTGCACATACTCGCCGCCAACCATGTCCAGGATGACATCGACGCCACGTCCGCCCGTCGCCTCTTTTACTACAGTCACGAAGTCCTGTGTTTTGTAGTTGATCGCCTGCGCGCCCAGCTTCTCGCAAGCGGCGCATTTCTCGTCGCTGCCGGCGGTAGCGAACACTTGATGACCGAGCGCGCGAGCGATCTGGATCGCCGTCACGCCAATGCCGCTGGAGCCGCCTTGCACCAGGAAGCTTTCACCGGGGACAAGCTTTGCGCGGTCGAATACATTGGTCCAGACCGTGAAAAAGGTTTCTGGCAGCGATGCGGCTTCCGCCATGGAAAGACCTTTAGGTATTGGCAAGCACTGCGGCGCAGGCGCGATGCAATAACCGGCATAGCCGCCGCCAGCGACCAAGGCGCAGACCTTATCGCCAACGCGCAACTCGCTGACTTCATCGCCGATTGCGACAACGGTCCCCGCGATTTCCAGTCCCGGCAGATCGGTAACGCCAGCGGGCGGCGGGTAACCGCCTTTGCGCTGCAATGTGTCCGGGCGATTCACTCCGGCGGCGGCGACTTGGATTAACACTTCGCCAGATTTTGGCTGAGGCGTCGAACGTTGGGTGAGGCGTAACACCTCAGGACCACCGGGGGTGGAAATTTCCACGGCGGGCATGGACTCAGGAATAGATGACATATCTTTGCGGAGGTGGAGGGTTATTAAAGAACTATAGATCGCTGCTTTCACTTATGCCGCATTGGTTGGTTTTACTTGCAACCAGAAAGTCACTGGTCCGTCGTTTGTAAGGCTGACTTTCATATCGGCGCCGAATTGACCGGTGGCGACTTTGGGGTGGTTCGCCTGAGCGAAGCGGACAAGATGGTCGAACAGACGGCGGCCTTCTTCGGGCGGCGCGGCGGAACTGAAGCTCGGGCGGGCTCCTTTACGGGTGTCCGCCGCCAGTGTGAATTGTGGGACGAGCAGCAGCCCGCCTTCGACATCGGTTAACGCGAGATTCATACGATCTTCCGCGTCGGGGAACACGCGATAGCTCAGCAGCCGATTCAACAGTTTCTCCGCGCCGGATTCGTTGTCGCCCATTTCGACGCCGATGAGAACGAGCAACCCGCGTTCGATTGCGCCGATGATTTGGTTATCCACGACGACACTGGCGTGGGTGACGCGTTGTAGTAGTCCGATCATTAGAGGGCGCAGAGGAGGAAGTCATTAATAAATTTACCGCGTCGCAAGTTTATCCGTTCTAACGACAGCGATGCATCCTTGTCGATTTGATGCGACACTTCTATCAGCTAAAACCTCGCTCGAAAGGTCGTCGTGGCCCGCAATAAGCAATCGCAACCAGACCGTCCCGTGCAAAAGGATCTCCGCGCATTGAAGCCCCTGCTCGGGTTTCTCAAACCTTACCGGACGCGCATTATATTCGCGGGAATCGCGCTAACCGTGGCCGCTGGCGCCGTTCTCGCC
>DATLHW010000324.1:0-7775 GCA_035539675.1 Burkholderiales bacterium
AGTCGGCTACGCGAAAAGTTGGAGCGCGAGTGCAAATCCGGTACGCGAGTTGTCTCCTTCATGTTCGAAATCAAGGGATGGGAGGTCGTCGCAGTCGATCGTCAGGAGGGCACCAGAGGACGAGAGGTGCCGGTCATGCTATATGTGCTTTAACACGACCGTACTGGCTTCAACTCTGCGCCGGGGAGAAACCAGGCCCCTCGGGTATAATTTCCCGTCCCTTTGAATGAGGTAATCCATGGCTGCTCTTATTTGCGGTTCGATCGCTTACGACACCATCATGGTGTTTCGCGATCAATTCAAGAACCACATCCTGCCCGACCAAATCCATATCCTGAACGTCGCATTTTTGGTTCCAGATATGCGCCGTGAATTCGGTGGCTGTGCCGGTAACATCGCCTATAACCTGAAATTGTTGGGGAACGACCCGTTTATCATGGCGACTGTGGGCGAAGACTATGCTCCCTACTCGCGACATCTGGACGAGGTCGGTTTGGCGAAGACGCATATCCAGGAAGTGCCCAATGCCTATACCGCTCAGGCGTTCATCACGACCGATTTGGATGACAACCAAATTACGGCGTTTCACCCGGGAGCAATGAATCATTCGCACCTGAACCATATTCAAGATACAAGAAACGTAACGTTAGGCATTGTGTCGCCAGATGGCCGGGAAGGGATGCTGCAACACGCCCGGGAATTTTACGACGCCAAAATCCCGTTTATTTTTGATCCGGGTCAAGGGCTGCCGATGTTCTCCGGCGAAGAATTGCTGGAGTTGACCCGAATGGCGGAATACGTCACGGTTAATGACTATGAAGCAAAGGTTCTTTCCAGCCGCACCGGAAAATCTATCATGGAGTTGGCGAAGCTTGTTCGAGCTTTCGTCGTCACGGAAGGCGGCGACGGCTCCAAGATTTATGTTGAGGGTAAACTCGTGGAGATTCCATGCGTCAAAGTGAAATCGGTGGTCGATCCGACGGGTTGCGGAGACGCCTATCGCGCCGGGCTAATTCACGGACTCCTGCGAGGCTGGGACGTAATAAAGGCCGGTAAACTGGCCTCGTTGATGGGAGCGCTGAAAATCGAAAGCCGGGGAGGGCAAAACCATCGGCCCACACTCGACCAAATCGCCCAGAGCTTTCAACAAGCCTTTGGAGAAAAACTATGATGACTAAGGATTTTTTTAAACGCAGCCTCGCGCTGTCCATCGCATTTTCATTGTCGGTCGCCGCAGGTTGCGCCACACCCGGCTTGGGAGGAGGAGATTACTCCCGGTCACAGACTCGGGGCGAGCAATCGGTCCGTATCGGCACGGTCGAATATGTACGTGTCGTAAGAATTGATGGCACACGTAGCGGAACCGGGGCTGCTGGCGGCGCAGTATTGGGTGGCGTTGCCGGTTCAGGCGTGGGGAGCGGACGGGGACAGGTCGCAGGGACTGTCGCTGGCGCCATCCTTGGCGGAGTCGTAGGTCAGGCAGTCGAGAATTCCGCCACCAAAAAAGAAGGCGTGGAAATTACCGTGAAACTGGTGGACAGCGGCAAATTGATCGCCGTGACTCAGGAATATGAGCCTAACGAGCAGTTCCGCGTGGGTGACCGGGTACGAATCCTTTCCGGTAGCGGCGTCACCCGCGTATCGCGCTGATTGTTCTGTTCGGGGACTTGCTCGCGAAATTTGCGAGCAAGTCAGCATCATTTGGCATTTCTCAAATCAAACTTCTCAACTCGTTTAGTTGTGAAGAAATATTAACAGTGGCTTGACGTCGGGCCGCGTTATAGCTGCATCAACCAACTCTCCGTCGCGCGGCCATGGCCAAACCTTCCACCTCGTACCTTGTCCGCCTCATCCGCTTTTCCCGTTTACTACTACACGTCGTCACCGGCCTCGCCATTGTAAGGTTCGCATTCCCTTTTTTCTCCCTCCGGCGACGCGACCAAGCGATCGTTCGCTGGGCGGGCAAGCTTCTTTCCATCCTGAACATTCATTTGGAATTACGTGGGAACGCCCCAGTAAACAATGGATCAGGCTGCATCATCGTCGCGAACCATATCTCTTGGCTGGATATTTTCCTGATCCACACGGTGCTCCCAGCGCGCTTCGTCGCCAAATCGGAAATTCGCGATTGGCCTGTTATGGGATGGTTGTGTGCGAAAACAGGAACGCTGTTCATTGAACGCACTCAGCGACGCCATACCGCAAAGATCAATCAAACGATGCGCGATGTAGTAACGAGTGGCGGGACAGTTGGTTTATTTCCCGAAGGAACAACCACCCGGGGTGATCGACTAAAAAAACTACATAGCTCGCTATTCCAGGCAGCCGTTGAGTCTGATGTCTTTTTGGCTCCCGTGGCCATTCGCTACATCGATGAGAAAGGTGCGAGATCGGAAGCCCCCGCCTATGTGGACGAAACGAGCCTCCTTCAATCTCTAGCTCAGATCCTGGCGATGCCAAGACTTCACGCCGTTATGCATTTTGCGCCGCCGATTGGAACGGCAGGCAAGACCCGTCGTGAGCTTACGCGTGAAGTGGAACATACGCTCACCGGCCTTTTGTATCCAATGGAATCGAGCGAAGTCTTAGCCACCGAAACTTCTGGTTCTACCACGCCGAATATCCCTTACAGGACGTCTGAAAAATTGACCGATCCTCTAACCGAATAGCGGTTAACTCGCCGCCCCATACACAGCCTGAATCCAGGGCCATGAGATTAGTATCAATCCGCAATCCCAACGCCGACCAGTGGCCACAAATGATTGGGGTATCTGCGCTCTTTCGCTCAGGCGCATCAAACCAGGGAACACAACCTGGAGGCGCAGCGCTAACCTCACCCTTGGCGTCAAAATCCATCCGCCCATCGGGACTACAAAACCGCAAACGCGTCATTGCATTCACAATAATGCGCAGCCGATCAAAACCAACCAATCCGTCATCCCAACGATTGGGTTTATTGCCATACATCGACGCAAGAAAATCCCGGTAGTTCGGCGCCTGCAATTGGGCCTCAACCTCCTTGGCAAGCGAAAGCGCCTTCGCAATCGACCACTCGGGCAACAAGCCGGCATGCACCACCGCGTAACCATCAACGATGTGCATCAACGGGCGATGCCGTAACCAATCAATCAGATCATCGCGATCGGGCGCATCGAGAATTTCGGCAAGCGTATCGTCTTTATGAAGTTTTCTTATCCCCGCCACGAACGCAAGTAGATGAAGATCGTGATTGCCGAGAACTGTCGTTGCGGCCTCACCGAGGAATTTGATAAACCGCAAACACTTGAGAGAGTCTGGTCCGCGATTCACCAAATCCCCGACGAATAAAACACGATCCTTTGACGGGTCAAAGGCAATCATCGCCAGCAATTGCTGCAACTCGTCGTAACAGCCCTGTATATCGCCAATCGCGTAGGTAGCCATATATTCCAGAAATAAAAAAGGCGACCGAAGAGATCGCCTTTTTTAGAATGCTCCCGTGGGTTACTTTGCTTGGGAAACCATGTAATCAACAGCAGCAATTACGTCAGCATCTGCAAGCGAAGCATTGCCGCCTTTAGCGGGCATCACGCCAGCCTTACCCTGAAATCCCTTCACTGCGTGGGTCTTCAGCATGTCGCCACCTTGCGCAATCCGTGGCGCCCATACTGCTTTGTCACCAAACTTCGGCGCTCCCGCAACACCTGTCCCATGACATGCGGCGCAATTCGCGTCGTAAACACTTTTGCCTTTATTGGGATCAGCCTTCGCGACTTGAGTAGGCGCAGAGACAGTCGGTTGCGCAGTTGTCTCAACGGATGCGGCGGGCTGAACTGGTTTTGCTACGCTAGCCGCAGGCTCAGGCGCCTTGAAGTTTGCTCCCGCACTATTGGCCATGTGCGCCACAGCGCGCGCCACTTCAACATCGGACAGATCGGGGTTACCACCGCGAGCCGGCATAGCGCGAACACCGTTAATGGCGTTCTTAACCAAGCTTTCGAATCCATTCGCTATTTGTTTGGACCAACTCGCCTTGTCGCCAAATTTTGGCGCATTAGCAATGCCAGCCGCATGACAACCCGCGCATACCGCAACGTATACTTGCTCGCCGGTTCTCACTACTTTGGGCGCGTTAGCATCCACGATAACGAGGTCGCCAACTGGCTTCAGACGCTTCGCCACAGCGGCCTCGCTCATTGCTGGATCACCCTCCAGCGAACGACCGCTATAGGCGCCCACGGCAAAATGGGCAATCAAGGCAATCCCTAAAATCAAAGCCACAGAGCCACCTGCTACTACAACTGCGGTTTTAACTGGATGAGCGGATTTCTCTGAGGACGGAGCTGACATGCTTATTCCTTGCGAATCAATTAATAACAAAGCCGCAAAGTATACCCGAAACAAACCTGTCGAGGGCGCCCTACAGTAGCCTTCATGACGCGTTCTTCTTCGCTAGGAATGGCGCAAAAGGAGGGGAAAAGAGCCGCCTTGCTAAAGAAACAAAGCATCGCAAGATGCATGTTCCGTTTTGGCCACAAACGATTAACCGCTAATTACGGAAAAAGATGTCCTTTTGCTGATCTCTACAAGATCCGCAGGGGCCATGGAAACGTCACGCGCCGCCTTAAGGAGCGCTTCGATTTCCTGCAATGGCGCCGGCCGACTGAAGACGTAACCTTGGCCTTCGTCGCAGCGATGTCGAGCAAGAAACTGTCGCTGCTGGATAGTCTCCACCCCCTCGGCAACCACTCGCATCTTAAGCCGTTTGGCCATTGCGATAATCGCCAACGCGATCGCCACATCATCCTCATCTCGAGGTAAGCCATCCACAAAGGATCGGTCAATCTTGAGAGTCCGAATAGGAAATCGCTTCAAATGAGAAAGCGAAGAGTATCCGGTGCCAAAGTCGTCAATAGCCAAGCCAATCCCCAATGCCTCGAAGTTGCGAAGGATCTGGACGGCTTGGTCAGCATTTTGAGCAATCGCGCTTTCCGTCAATTCAAGCTCCAACCATCGGGGATCAAAGTTGAATTCCGCGAGCACATTTCTCACGGTGTCGACCAATTCCGGCTGCGAAAATTGATGTTGGGAAATGTTTACCGATACGCCAATATCTTCGAACCCAAGACCGTGAAGATAGGTCATATCAGCGCAAGCCCGTCGCAAAACCCAATCGCCAAGGCGCCCGATCAACCCCGCTTGCTCCGCAACCGGGATGAATCGGTCCGGACTCACCGGACCCAACTCCGGATGATTCCAGCGTAGCAGCGCCTCCATGCTATTGATCTTTCCTGTTTGAAGATCTACACGAGGCTGATAGTAGAGTTGAAGTTGCTGACGATCGATAGCCGTGCGGAGGGCGCTTTCCAATCGCGCCTCCTCCAACGCTCGCAAATTCAGCTCTTCAGAGAACACGCAATATGTGTCTTTACCCAACTCCTTCGCATGATACATAGCGGTATCCGCATGCTTGAGCAATGCCTGTACGTCCCTGCCATGGTCCGGATATAAACTGATGCCAATCGAGCCGGTGACATAAAAATCACTGCCAAAAATTGGAATGGGCTTCGCCAACTCCATCAGGATCTTCGCCGCGACATTAGCGGCATCCTCCGCGCTACGGATTTCCGGCAAAACAACGATAAATTCGTCCCCTCCTTGACGCGCGACCGTGTCCTCACTACGAATGCACCCCTGCAAACGCTCCGTCACGGTACGCAGTAACTGATCTCCGCCATCGTGACCAATTGTGTCGTTAACAACTTTAAAGCGATCGAGATCAAGAAATAAGACCCCTACTTTGCTCTTGGCGCGCATTGCCCGCTTAATTGCTTGTTCAAGCCTATCGCGCAAAAGCACGCGATTAGGAAGTCCGGTTAGCGCATCGTGATGAGCCACATGTTCAACAAGTTGTTCTTTTTGCTTGCGCTCAGAAATATCTTGGACAACCCAGATGGCGCCGTCCGGCAAACTACCTTCATCAATCGCACGCGCCGCTAAATGACACCAAAACCGACTGCCGTCCTGACGACGAAACATCTGGTCGGCTTCATAAACATGCCCTCCCGCGACCACACTATCCACCGTTGAAACCCAAACCTGGCTTCCCTCCACCGCGTAGAGATTATGTATGGCCATCCCCGTCATGGTTCCGCGCGGGTAACCAAACATCTTTTCCAATTCGGCATTCACGCGGACGATTTCGCCACACTGAACGAACGCGATTCCCACTATTGCCGCATCCAAGATCGCATGCTGCTCGGCCAGGGTTTGCCTCAATTGAACCTCGGCGGCTTTAATGGCGGTTACGTCCGCCGCAGTACCCGTCGCGCCGATGAATTTGCCATCAGCATCGTGCAACGCCAATGCATTAATGCTCAGGTACACCACTCGACCAGCGCGGTGCATATACTCGCCTTGGACGTTCAAGCGGACGCCCGTTTCCTTAAGCGCCAGGAATTCAGCCGCAAGAGCTGTCGCTGAAGTCGCATGAGCAAAGTCGGTTAATGGTCGGCCGATAACCTGATCTGCTTGGTAGCCGAGAATGGCCTCTACCGCTGGCCCGTTGATGTAGGTGTAACGGCCCTCGGCGTCAACTGACCAGATAACGTCGCCGGATGTCTCTACGAGAACACGAAAGTGCCGCTCGCTGATTTCCAACGCAGCTTGAACTCGCTCGCGCTCCTCAACTTCCTTCATCAAGGCCTCGTTCGTCTTTTCCATTTCACCTTGGGTGGCGGATAGATCGGACAATAGGTCTTGCTTCTCGAAAACGTTCTGCAAGTTGTCGCCCATGGTTTGAGACATACGCAGTGCAGCGCTGGCGCAAACCAGATACAGCGCGCTCAGCAACAGCGCCAATTCCAATGAACCCTCGCGGGCATTAAACATAAGAGGGAGCACGGCACCCAGCACAATCGGGAACGTGAACATAAGAAATACGGAGAAAATAGGGGCAAGAGCCGACACGGCTCCTGCAATCAGCGCCACAACAACAAATAGAAATATCGTATGGTCCGCTGATCCTGTTGCAGGCAAAAAGACAAAACCAAGTACGCCCCACGCCACTCCATTTGCTGCGCCAATCACTTCGTAGCGCAACGCCCAACGCGCCGCCTGATCAGGCGCAGGACGCGCCATACGATAGCTAGCGGCAAGCGCGATAAGCAGCAGAATGCAGGCTACGATAAGGGAGGCCCAGGCCGTCCAGGTAAATCGTCCAACATTGTCCCACAACGTATACATGGCGATTGCCGCAGCCGCCATGGATCCGCTAACGGCTATAGGCGATAGCGAATTCGTGATACGCACACGCTCTGCATATACCTTCTCGCTCACAGCGCTGGTAGGTATGTTGCGAAGCGTTGAAATCTGTTCGCGCAAAAATTCCATGGCGCGCCCCTCCTTAACTCGGTTGAATGGATACAGTGAGTTAGCTGGCTGCTAGCTGGCGGCGCTTCTGCGCCATCACATACACAACGTTCTGCTCCGAATCTGCCCAGGACTGAATATCGGACAGTTCGGATGTGGGAATACCAAAGGTTAGATCGCGAACCTGTGCTTCAGTACGATAGATAAGGAACCAATCCATAAAGGCTTCCATGTAACCGGCATCCTTTATCCCTGGTCTGAAATTTGCCGCCAACAATCGGCCACCAGGGTTCAGCGCGGCAAACAGCACATCGCATAAACGTCGTCCCACCGGTTGGCTAAGGTAATCGAATAAACCTGCCGCATAGATGACATCAAAACCCCAATCGTTTAAGCCTCGCACTAGTATCTGTTTGACTGAGTCG
>DATLHW010000325.1:0-4710 GCA_035539675.1 Burkholderiales bacterium
GGCATGCACCACCGCGTAACCACTATCGATGTGCATCAACGGACGATGCCGTAACCAATCAATCAGATCATCGCGATCAGGCGCATCGAGAATTTCGGCAAGCGTATCGCCTTTATGAAGTTTTCTTATCCCCTCCGCGAATGCAAGTAAATGAAGATCGTGATTGCCGAGGACTGTCATCGCGGCCTCACCGAGGAATTTGATAAAACGCAAACACTTGAGAGAGTCTGGTCCGCGATTCACTAAATCGCCAACAAATAAAACGCGATCCTTTGACGGGTCAAAGGCTATCTTCGCCAGCAATTGTTGCAACTCGTCGTAACAGCCCTGTATGTCGCCAATCGCGTAGGTAGCCATATTTTCCAGAAATAAAAAAGGCGACCGAAGAGATCGCCTTTTAAAATGCGTTCCTGCGGAGTTACTTTGCTTGGGAAACCATGTAATCAACAGCAGCAATTACGTCAGCATCTGCAAGCGAAGCATTGCCGCCTTTAGCGGGCATCACGCCAGTCTTACCCTGAAATCCCTTCACTGCGTGGGTCTTCAGCATGTCGCCACCTTGCGCAATCCGTGGCGCCCATACAGCTTTGTCACCAAACTTCGGCGCTCCCGCAACACCTGTCCCATGACATGCGGCGCAATTCGCGTCGTAAACACTTTTGCCTTTATTGGGATCAGCCTTCGCGACTTGAGTAGGCGCCGAGGCGGTCGGTTGCGCAGTTGTCTGAACGGATGCGGCGGGCTGTGCTGGTTTCGCTACGACAGCCGCTGGTTCAGGCGCCTTAAAGTTGGCTCCCGCACTATTGGCCATGTGCGCCACTGCGCGCGCCACTTCAACATCGGACAGATCGGGGTTACCACCGCGAGCCGGCATAGCGCGAACACCGTTAATAGCGTTCTTAACCAAACTATCGAATCCACTCGCTATTTGCTTGGACCAACTCGCCTTGTCGCCAAATTTTGGCGCATTCGCAATGCCAGCCGCATGACAACCTGCGCATACGGCGGCATATACTTGCTCGCCCGTTCTCACCACTTTGGGCGCATTCGCATCCACGATAACGAGGTCGCCGACTGGCTTCAGGCGCTTCGCTACAGCGGCCTCGCTCATGGCTGGATCGCCCTCCAGCGAACGACCGCTATAAGCGCCCACGGCAAAATGGGCAATCAAGGCAATCCCTAAAATCAAAGCCACAGAACTAACTGCAACAGTAACTGCGGTTTTAACTGGATGAGCGGATTTCTCTGAGGACGGGGCTGACATGCTTATTCCTTGCGAATCAATTAATAACAAAGCCGCAAAGTATACCCGAAACAAAC
This sequence comes from Burkholderiales bacterium, assembly GCA_035539675.1. GTDB lineage: Bacteria > Pseudomonadota > Gammaproteobacteria > Burkholderiales > DATLHW01 > DATLHW01. The sequence goes on from DATLHW010000325.1 coordinate 1,321, forward strand.
CTGTCGAGGGCGTCCTACAGTAGACCTCGCAACGCGTTCTTCTTCGTTAGGATTGATGCAAAAGGAGGGGGAAAGGAGCGCCCTTGCTCAAGAAACAAAGCATCGCAAAATGCATGTTCCGTATTGGCGACAATCGATTAACCACTAATGACGGAAAAAGATGTCCTTTTGCTGATCTCGACAAGATCCGCAGGGGCCATAGAAACGTCACGCGCCGCCTTAAGGAGCGCTTCGATTTCCTGCAATGGCGCTGGCCGACTGAAAACGTAACCTTGACCTTCGTCGCAGCGATGACGAGCAAGAAACTGTCGTTGCTGGACAGTCTCCACTCCCTCGGCAACCACTCGCATCTTAAGCCGTTTGGCCATGGCGATAATCGCCAGCGCGATCGCCACATCATCTTCATCTCGAGGTAGGCCATCCACAAAGGATCGGTCGATCTTGAGAGTCCGAATAGGGAATCGCTTCAAATGGGAAAGCGAAGAGTAACCGGTGCCGAAATCATCGATGGCCAGCCCAATCCCCAACGCTTCGAAGCTGCGGAGGATTTGGACGGCTTGGTCAGCATTTTGAGCAATCGCGCTTTCCGTCAATTCCAACTCCAACCATCGGGGATCAAAATTGAATTCCGCGAGCACATTTCGCACGGTCTCGACCAATTCCGGCTGCGAAAATTGACGTTGGGAAATGTTTACCGATACGCCAATATCTTTGAACCCAAGGCCGTGAAGATAGGTCATATCAGCGCAAGCCCGTCGCAAAACCCAATCGCCAAGGCGCCCGATCAGCCCCGCTTGCTCCGCAACCGGGATAAATCGGTCCGGGCTCACCGGACCCAACTCCGGATGATTCCAGCGTAGCAGCGCCTCCATGCTATTGATCTTTCCTGTTTGAAGATCTACACGAGGCTGGTAATAGAGTTGAAGTTGCTGACGATCGATCGCAGTGCGTAGCGAACTTTCCAGTCGCGCCTCCTCCAACGCTCGCAAATTCAGTTCTGCGGAGAACACGCAATATGTGTCTTTACCCAACTCCTTCGCATGGTACATGGCGGTATCCGCATGCTTGAGCAATGCCTGTACGTCCCTGCAATGGTCCGGATATAAACTGATGCCAATCGAGCCGGTGATATAAAAATCACTGCCAAAAATTGGAATGGGCTTCGCCAACTCCATCAGGATTTTAGCCGCGACATTAGCGGCATCCTCCGCGCTACGAATTTCCGGCAAAACAACGATAAACTCGTCCCCGCCTTGACGCGCGACCGTATCCTCACTGCGAATACAACCCTGCAAACGCTCCGTCACAGTACGCAGTAACTGATCTCCGCCATCGTGGCCAATGGTGTCGTTAACGACTTTAAAACGATCGAGGTCAAGAAATAAGACCCCTACTTTGCTCTTAGCGCGCATTGCCCGCTTAATCGCTTGTTCAAGCCTATCGCGTAGAAGCACGCGATTAGGAAGTCCGGTTAGCGCATCGTGATGGGCTACATGTTCGACAAGTTGTTCTTTTTGCTTTCGCTCGGAAATATCTTGGACAACCCAGATCGCGCCGTGCGGCAAACTACCTTCATCAATCGCACGGGCCGCTAAATGACACCAGAACCGACTGCCGTCCTGACGACGAAACATCTGGTCGGCTTCATAAACGTGCCCTCCCGCGACCACACTATCCACCGTCGACACCCAAACCTGACTGCCCTCCACCGCGTAGAGATTATGTATGGCCATTCCCGTCATGGTTCCGCGCGGGTAACCAAACATCTTTTCCAACTCGGCATTCACGCGGACGATTTCGCCACACTGAACAAAAGCGATTCCCACGATGGCCGCATCCAAGATCGCGTGCTGCTCAGCCAGGGTTTGGCGCAACTGAACTTCGGCGGCTTTAATGACGGTCACATCCGCCGCAGTACCCGTCGCGCCAATGAACTTTCCATCGGCATCGTGCAACGCCAACGCATTAATACTCAGATACACCACTCGACCAGCGCGGTGCATATACTCGCTTTGTACATTCAAACGGGCGCCCGTTTCCTTAAGCGCCTTAAATTCAGCTGCAAGTAATGTCGCCGAAGCCCCATGAGCAAAGTCGGTTAACGGCCGGCCGATAACCTGATCCGCCTTGTAACCGAGAATCGCCTCTACCGCTGGCCCGTTGATGTAGGTGTAGCAACCTTCGGCGTCAACCGACCAGATCACATCGCCGGATGTCTCCACGAGAACACGAAAGTGCCGCTCGCTAATTTCCAACGCGGCTTGAACTCTCTCCCGCTCCTCAACTTCCTTCATTAAGGCCTCGTTCGTCTTTTCCATTTCGGCCTGCGTTGCGGATAGATCAGACAATAGATCCTGCTTCTCGAAAACATTCTGCAAATTGTCGCCCATGGTTTGAGACATGCGCAGTGCAGCGCTGGCGCAAACCATGTACAGCGCGCCCAACAACAGCGCCAACTCCAATAAACCCTCTCGCGTATTAAACAAAAGAGGCAACACCGCACCCAACGCAATCGGGAGCGTGAACATAAGAAATACCGAAAAAATAGGAGCAAGAGCAGACACGCCTCCCGCAATAAGCGCCACCACAACAAAAAGGAATACGGTGTGGTCCGCCGATCCTGTAGCAGGCAAAAAGACAAAACCAAGTACGCCCCACGCCACGCCATTTGCCGCGCCAATCACTTCATAGCGCAATGCCCAGCGCGCCGCCTGATCAGGTGCAGGACGCGCCATACGATAACTAACGGCAAGCGCGATAAGCAGCAGAATGCAGGCGACGATAAGTGAAGCCCAGGCCGTCCAGGTAAATCGTCCAACATTGCCCCACAACGTATACATGGCGATTGCCGCAGCCGCCATGGATCCACCGACGGCTATAGGCGATAGCGAATTCGTGATGCGCACACGCTCTGCATATACCTTTTCGCTCACAGCGCTGGTTGGTATGTTGCGAAGCATTGAAATCTGTTCGCGCAAAAACTCCATGGCGCGCCCCTCCTTGACTCGGTTGAATGGATACGTGAGTTAGCTGGCAGCTAGCCGGCGGCGTTTCTGCGCCATCACATACACAACGTTCTGCTCCGAATCTGCCCAGGATTGAATATCGGACAGTTCGGATGTGGGAATACCAAAGGTTAGGTCGCGAACCTGTGCTTCAGTACGATAGATAAGGAACCAATCCATAAAGGCTTCCATGTACCCGGCATCCTTGATCCACGGTCTAAAATTTGCCGCCAACAACCGGCCGCCAGGGTTCAGCGCGGCAAACAGCACATCGCATAAACGTCGTCCCACCGGTTGGCTAAGGTAATCGAATAAACCTGCCGCATAGATGACATCAAAACCCCAATCGTTTAAGCCTCGCACTAGTATCTGTTTGACTGAGTCG
>DATLHW010000326.1:0-5222 GCA_035539675.1 Burkholderiales bacterium
CCACGGCCACAACGTGAAAATAGCGAAGAAAACAGACAATGCGGCAAGCTTGCTCAACTTGTAATCAAACGCCGCGAATATATTTTTTCGCAGCCCCTTGAACATCTCGCGAGAGCTCTCGTACCACGCCACCGATATCAATCCCGCTCCCACCATCGCCTCTTGAGTAAAGCCGTGCGCCTTCATGATTTTTCCAAGCACGAGATCGTCGATGACATCCATGCGAAGCGCCTCATGCCCTCCCGCCTCTCGATATTCGCGGCTGCGAACCATATTGAATGCGCCGATGCCGGTAAAGTATTTGTTTGGCGCTCTAACTTTCCATGGCTTGTATTGTAAAAACAAACTGAACTGAAAGCGAAGCAATAAAGCCGCAAACAAGTTTTCCTTGGTAGGCACCTCAGGAAATATCGCCAAGTGATGCAGTTCGTTCTGTTGGCAATATGTCACCGCGCGCGCGATAACAGTGGGATCGAATACAACGTCTGCATCGGTGAAGATCAAATAGTCACCCGTCGCCAACTTGGAGCCCTGATGCAATGCATGGTTCTTTCCAAGCCAGCCGGTTGGTAGATCGGAAATGTGGACAACTTTCAATGCCGCATGCCCTTCTCTCAATCGATCCAGAATGGCCGGCGTATCGTCGGTGGAGCGATCGTTGATGGCGATGATTTCCAAATTGGGATAATTGAGGGACAACACGGAGCGAAGCGCCGGCTCGATTGTGGCGGCTTCGTTCAACGCAGTTAATATGATCGAGACTCGTGGCGGATCGCCGAAGAAAGCTGGGGTAATATCTATAAGGCGTTTCAGTTTTCGATGCCCAAGCGCAATTTCCAGAAAGATGGCGCAAGCGGCAATAAACACGCCTAACGATAGCCAAAAATTTACGTTCGCCATACCCCTGGAGCCATCCTTTAACCTAGAAACGGCGATTGGACGTACCCGAGTGTGCGTTTTGCAAGCTGTCTGGCTAGACGCGACAACGCGGCATGGCTATTCCATGCAAGGCGGAGCAACAACGCCAGAGGGCTTGCAAAACGTGCAATCGGGTGCGTAGCGTGGTCACCCATTTGGTGAAGCATCAAACTACAGGAACCTTCGAAAAGGTAAGACATTTCCATGGGCAATAAGCGGTCAATCGCCGTTTCTAGGTTTAAGCTCAGTCGAGTGTTCAGTCTACCCGCCGGCCCGGGAGAATTTTCAAAAAGAGCGTAGGTGGATCAATAAGCGTCAGGGAATAACTTCAAAAGCTTTCTTAAAACTGAACGGACGCGAATTGGAAGCATATTGAAGGCAGTCTAGCCGCAAATCTCTCGTGCGCTGAAACAAACCATACAAACCACAAACCCTGCTCAAAAAGTTATGACGGGTTATCTGTGCGTTCCATACATCCAAAATTGCACGCCATGCACAAAACTTTCCACTTTTATGGAGTCGGGCGGCTCAGATTCGCTGATGGTGAGTAGCAGGACGTTCATGACTGATCCTCACACTCAAAAGATCTCCTTTAATCTTACCCAGGCCCCCCCATCGCGCGCTTAATTGGCGAATACGAAGTTATCGTCGTCCCGGCGAATTCGAACGTAAAATCAAAGCCGGAAAGTTACGCGCCCTCGCAGCCTCGGCGCCTGAACGGATTCCTGGCGTCGAGATTTCCGCATTGAAAGAACAAGGCGTTGATGTCGAACTGGTAAACTAGCGCGCGCTTTTCGCACCTCCCGGCATCACTGACGAGCAACGGATGGAACTCATTAACCTAGTAGAAAAGACGGTCAAGACCCCCGAAATCCTTTCCTGAAACCCACAAGAATTACCAATATGCGCCAAAGCAGCCCAAAATAGCCCCCATGAAGACTCCAAAAAGAATTGAACCACTCATCCATGACGGGCTTATCGACGAAGTGATCCGCCAACTTATGAGCGGCAAGGAAGCAACCGTTTATGTCGTTCGTAGCGGACAAAACATCCTCTGCGCTAAGGCGTATAAAGAAGCTAACAAACGCAATTTCCGCCAAGCCGCGCTGTATCAAGAAGGCCGAAAAGTAAAAAACAGCCGTCAGGCCCGCGCCATGGAAAAAGGCAGCCGTTACGGGCGCAAAATGCAAGAGGAGGAGTGGCAGAACACCGAGGTCACCACCTTGTACCGCCTTGCCGCCCTCGGCGTGCGCGTCCCGCAGCCTTACAACTTCCATGAAGGCGTGCTGTTGATGGAGCTCGTGACGGATAGCGAAGGCAATGCGGCGCCACGGCTAAACGACGTGGAGTTAACCGAAGAACTCGCCCTTGAATACCACAGCTTTCTGGTCATGCAGGTCGTGCGCATGCTCTGCGGCGGAATCATTCATGGCGATTTGTCCGAGTACAACATCCTGGTCGGCGCCGAAGGCCCAGTCATCATCGACCTGCCGCAAGCGGTCGATGCGGCAGGCAACAATAATGCTCGCAGCATGCTTGAACGCGACGTCGATAACCTCGCGACCTATTTCGGCCAATTCGCACCCACACTTAAATCCAGCCAATACGGCAAGGAAATCTGGAAGTTGTATGAGGCTGGCGAACTGCACACCGAAATTATTTTGACAGGGCGCTTCACGGCGAGCACGAAAGCGGCCGATGTGGTGGGCGTTATTCGAGAGATTGATGCGGCGAAGGATGAAGAGGCCGCGCGGCAACGGAGGAAACAGGAGGCGAAATAGCTAGCGGTGAATGAGGAAATTCCGAGTCGTCGCTGCTCCATTCTGATTATGGATTTTCATCCTGCGGCAACGAAGGATCTGCTTTAAAGCGATAACGTTTTGGCGGCATGATGCTGAAGAAGTAAGGAAAGCAGATCCTTCGTTGCGTCCGGATGACATTAATTAGCAATAACTTGATTGCTAGCGTCCGGACCTTAATCCTTCTTCACTTGATTTTTATCCATAACCGACGTTAAAAACGCCCTCATTTTTATGGAAGGCAAGCAGGCTTATTTGATCCCTAATCCCATAAAAGAATGCACTTCTCACGCTGAGTAGTCAGTGTATACGCCGCAAGTTGACTGATCCCCTATTCTTCTGGCGTCACGCTATAGGCAGCTGCCCGCAAATCATGCCGCCGCCAACTCCCCTTCTGAAGCACCCCGTCCGCCAATTCACAAACATGTCCATGATGCGTAAAAAACAGCACCTGCGTACGCTGAGCCAATTCAGCCAACACCGCTAACGTCGCCGACGCCCGCGCATCATCGAATTGCACAAGTAAATCGTCGATCACCAATGGAATCGCTTCCCTCCCCTTCATATGCTCTTCAATCGCCGCGATGCGTAACGCCAGGAATAGCTGATCCCGTGAACCTTGGCTCATGCCCGCGACGCCAACGCGGCCGCCATCCGGCCGCTGGCCGAGTAAGACTTGCGCGTCGTTATCGTAGTCGGTGACCAAGCCGCTAAAGCTTCCCAAGGTGATCTTCGCGAATATTTCGCCAGCGCGGCGTAACACTGGCCCCTGATGTCGCTCGCGATAGGATTGGATGACGCGAGCCACGACAGCTTGGGCGAGCCGTGAACGGGTATAGGCGCGAGCGTGGCGGCCAATGCGGGCGATGAGCTCTTCCGCCTCTTGCTGTGCTTGGGCGGCAGCATCGCCGCCGTCGATGGCGTCGAACGCGCGCTTCGCTTCAAGCAATTGGCCATAGGCGGCTTCGACTTCCGGCTCGTGCTGTTTAATTGCGTCCTCGATCTCGGTCAATCGGGCTGCGGTTTGAGAAATCTCATGGCCTGCCACTTCGGCCAACACTTCTGTAAGCGGACGAGCGGCGCTACGCACCAATTGCTCGCCGATTTCGCTAACGCGATCGGAGAGAAGTCGTTTCCGTTGCGACTTTTCCTCGACCAATGGCAATTCGTCGGGTGATTGCGCGCCCGCGCGGCGAACCATTTCCGCTAAACGCTCCCGTTGAGAAGCTTCGATGAGTTGAGACTGCTGCAGCCGCTTAACCTCGCGTTCGATGTCGGCGTCTATTTGCCGGCGCAAGTGATCTGTTTCCCGGGCGGCAGCGAGTTCGTCATAGAGCATCGCCACAAGATGATCGGCGTCTTTGCTAACATGCGATTCGCCAAGCACGTTAGTTAGCTGGGCTAACATCCGTTCGAAACCGTCACGTTTTTCGCGCTCCAGTTCAGCTTCGCGAATTAACGCTTCGAGCGAATCGAGAGCACTACTTAGCGCCTTCAACTCATCGATTCGCGCGCGTGCTTCCGCTGGCAATGCCGTGGCGGGAAGACTCAACGCAGCGACTGTTTCGGTCCACTGGCTTCGCCAGGAATTCAATTGCTCAGCGACGCGCGCCTGTTGCGAGGTAGCGTCGTCGCGGTCGCTTTCTTGCTGAGTAATTTGACCCAGCAGCGCGGCGCGCGCCGTAGCCGCTTGGCGTGCGGCGTCGCTGGCGACCTTCGCGCGCGCGAGTGCGGCGCTTAGCGATTCGCTCTCCATTAAACCGGAAATTCGGCATGCGATTAGCGCCTGATTCAATCCGGCGCGTGTCGTCGCCAACAGGCTCGCGATCTCTTGTCGATCACGACGTAGCGCATCGAGCTGGATATAACGCTCCATCCAAGCAGCGTGTTTCTGGCTCCACTCGATTGTGGACGCCGGCGTGAGATGCGGATGTCCCAACGATACCGCGATAGAACCCCAACGATTATCGAGTCGCCGTCGCTCTTCCGAAAGCGAGTCACACTGATGAGAGAGACCAGTGCAAGCAACCCGCATATCCTCGATGCGTTTACGCGTGATCTCAAAATGCGTCGCGCGCTCGGCATCCGCATGCAACAAATCGGCAAGTCGGTCCGCTTCGCGCATAGCGGTTTCAAAGCCGGTAGGTAAAGGTTGGCCGGGGAAAAAATCGGCGGCAAGGCGCTCCGGCTCGTCGCTTCGTTCAACATAGGCTTTTCGAACCAGACGCCAGCCATCGTCGCGACGTAGCCGGGCGCCTTGCACTTGTTCATGCGTGGCGATCTCGCCGGCCGCAGTGAGGCCGCTCAGTTCGCGTTCTCGTTCGCCGATATCTGCCTCCAGACTGCTACGTTTTGACTGAAGGTCGCGTAAGGCGTCGTCGATGTGCTGATACGCCTTGTCGAATTCGTGCAGTGTGGCGGTCAATGGAACGCGTAACGCCGCTAGATCGTCGATTGATCCGGGTCGTAACGCCGCTGCGTCTCGGGCGATGGCGGCTTCCGCTG
>DATLHW010000327.1:0-3082 GCA_035539675.1 Burkholderiales bacterium
ATAAGCTTTGGGAGACGTGGCGGCCGAACCCGATTCACCGGAACGGGAATCTAGCGATAGGGAAGGGTACTGCTGGTGGCTCATCGGCGAGTTTGATGCGGACGGATTGAGGCGGAACTACAAACGAGCAAGAGAATACACCAGGTGGATAGGCAAAAGCTACATCGATGTGGGATTTGGAGCGGTTTAAATATCGCTCACTAGACTTCTTTCGAAACCGTAGCGAGCGGCCCGAAATCGAGCCGAGAAGCGCAGGCGTATAAATAGTACGTTGAGCATCGCAGGCTCGATCTCGGGCTGCGCAGTAGGTTTCGAAAGAAGTCTACTTTCCACACAGCCAATTGACATGGATCTGAGCGACCTCCACAAGCGGGGAAATGGCTAGCTATAGTGAAGACAAGCATCAAGTACTGTGCGACAAACTTTCCACATGAAAAGGGCTAGCGGTTGAATTAGGAGGGAGGCATTTCTTAACCCTATTGGGAGAAATGAAATGAATGTTCGGCAGTATGTGAATAGGATTGCCTTGGCGAGCGTGACCTTGGTTTTCGCTCTTCTTCAACGCTCGAAACACGAGACCAACAACAAACATGGCGGGAGGTTGTCATTTCCTTTAGCAGGCCCGTTAGTTGTAATGATGTTGACCGCTGGTCTACTGTTGTCGCCGCATAACGCTTCAGCCGATATCTTCTTTAGCAAGGAAATCCACGCTCTCGACCCTGAAATTTATTTGCGCCTTAACGGAAACTTTTTGGATTCCAGTAAGACCGGCAGTCATCCTGGTCAAGAAATCGGAGGCGTAACGTTTACGCCAAAGGGAGGCGGGGCGCCATTGAAAGGCAATCCTCATAACCAAGCGGCGATATTCGATGGCGTTGATGATTATATTGTCATTCCAAACACAGCTAACCTTGATTTTTCAAGTGGCGCGACCCTTGCCGCATGGGTGAAGTTTGACAGACTTCCGTCGGAAGCCAACACGGTGACATGCGCCAGCCCTCCCGGTTGCGTGACCATTGTCGCGAAGTCCGGCTTCGCAATGGATCTTGATTTGCAGGCTGAAGGAGACAATCGCTTCCACTTCTATATTGGGGTAGGAGTTCCCAACATGATTACATCAAGGACCGTCATTGAAGCGGGGCGTTGGTATTTTGTTACCGCAACCTATTGGCCCGGCGTAATGGAGCTTTATGTAAATGGTGTTCTTGAAGCGTTTCGCGATAGCCCTGAAGTTATTCGTACAGAAAATTCGACTGACTATTCAATCGGCGCCAGTCTGGTATGGCCAGGGCGATTCTTTCCGGGACTTATCGATGAAGCGGCGATCTTCAACAAAGCGCTGTCCCCTTATGAAATCCAAGATCTATTCCAGGCCGCAAATGGCGTAAAGCATTACTCCTTTCACGACGATGAAAGGTCCTGGAAAAACATCATTCCTTAAAGACACGATGCTTGAAAGCGCCTTTTAGCGGCAGGTTCTAGAGCTTGCTCGCGATTGCATCTGCGGCCACGCTGACAATCGCGAGCAAGCTCGCTCCAACAAAGGGACGCGCCGAAACGCATCAAGAGCCTCAGGAAATTAATTCGTGCTCATCCCTATGGATGATTGGCATTCACCTTCGTCTCATGTAAATTCCCGATACCGTTGCCAAGCCGCAAAGTTTTCTTATGTCACGCGACTCTAAGAAATTTTCTGGCAATGGTTAATACAGACCAAGCGTCACCCGAGTAGCCTAACCGCGAAGCTCATCGGCAACACTTGGTCTGCGCAGTAGATTTATTCACAATCTCTGCTGGGAGCCGCGCTGTGACGCCACATGCATCACCCCTCCATTCAACACGTCCTGCATCACCTCGTCCCGCATCGGCGTCGAAGTCAGCCGAGTGCGCGCGCGACACATTCACCAATCACCTCATCGGCGAATCCGTCCCGTTTCGAGAAGCTGTTCGCATGATCCAGCGAGTCGCGAGTTTTCCCGCGACAGTGCTCATTCAAGGCGAGACCGGCACCGGCAAGGAATTGGCGGCGCGCGCTATCCATTACCTGGGCCCTAACAAGGACGGTCCATTCGTCCCGGTCAATTGCGGGGCGATTCCCGATGGGCTTTGCGAGAACGAATTGTTCGGCCACGCGCGGGGCGCTTATACGGGCGCGCAGCAAGCGCAGCCCGGCATCTTCGCCATGGCTGAGGGCGGAACACTGTTTCTCGACGAGATCGAATGCCTGTCGCTCAAATCCCAGGCGACGCTGTTGCGCGTGATGCAAGACCAGTCATACCGCCCACTTGGCGGCGCGATGGTTCAAGGCAAGGTTCGCATCATTGCCGCCAGCAATCGCGACTTGGCGGAGATGGTGCGGAACGGCGAGTTGCGCCAAGACTTCTATTACCGCCTCAGCGTTTTGAGCGTCGTTCTACCAAGCCTGCGTCATCGCGGTGGGGATATTCCAATATTGGCGCGGCATTTCATTCGCGTCTTCGCCAATCAGTATCAAATGCCGGAAAAACGTCTTGGCGAAAACGCCGAACGACTGCTCATGACGTATTCGTGGCCGGGTAACGTGCGAGAGCTTGAGAACTTTATTCATCGGGAATTTCTTCTTTGTGATGGCCCCGTGCTTGAATTCGAGGCAAGTTCATTTGCTTCCGTCAACGCTTCATCAAGCAGTGTCGACATCCACACCGCATCATCCGAAGAAACCATCGCCATACCTCGCGACATATCATTCAGTCGCGCCAAGGCGGAAGTCGTTGCAACGTTCGAGCGCCAGTATCTAATGCGGTTGATGGTAGATACCGGCGGCAACGTGTCCCTCGCCGCCCGCCTGTGCGGCAAGGAGCGGCGCACGCTTGGACGATTGTTGAAGAAACATGGCCTGAACGTAAGCGCCGATTCCGTCGAATAAGAGCCTATCCCAATAGGCGGCATATGGGTCGAGAGCAAGGCGGGCTCCGCAGACAGTACAAGTAAGTACGGCGAGGAGACCAACGCCGCTATCGGCCCATATGTCGCCTATTGGGATAGGTTCTAACAGAGGGTGGGGCGCTATCACCCCAGCAGCGTAGGGTGGGTTCGTCGCAAA
>DATLHW010000328.1:0-8705 GCA_035539675.1 Burkholderiales bacterium
ACTTCGTTGCGAAGGGACGAATGACTGGCTGTTGGCAGACCGGCGATGATGGAATACGTAAAAATTCCATTTGCCGCTAGGATGGTGAAGGCTGCTATGGCGAAGAATGTAATTGACTTAGGAGGCGACGCTCTCATTCCATGCTCTTTTCTTGTATAGACAACCCCCGGGGAAGAATACGCAAAAGCGCGCGTATAAGAAACTTTTTGTGAGAGTTTCTTGAGTGGGTGCGTTTCTTGCGTCCTTCCTATGGGCCGCTGGACAAAGCCACGCGGCGCTTCGATCACAGGATTCGAGCACGGTAATTTATTCATTCAACTGTAAAGCTTGCAGTTGAGGGATGGTGTTTACTGTGAATTTTCCTAATTAGGAATTGACTGTTCATGGAGGTTTACGATGGGATTAATTAGTTTTCTAAAAGACGCGGGCCGCAAACTATTTGAGAAACCGACTAAGACGCCCACCGAGAGCGAGACGACGAGCGCATCTGCCTCATCAAAGGGCGGGGATGACGCCGCCGCTGATGCAATCATGGCGCACATACGCGCCCAGAAATTGGATGCAACCGGCCTCACGGTTCTTTTTGACGGAAAAACATCGACCGTTACTGTCTACGGCGTTGCGCCGGATCAGGCGACGAGGGAAAAGATTGTTCTGTTAGCCGGCAATGTCGAGGGCGTGGAGAACGTGAACGACCAAATGACGGTGGACCGAAGTGGCCCAGAGGCGCAGTTCTACACTGTGACAAGCGGGGATACGCTGTCCAAGATCGCCAAAAAGTTTTACGGCGATCCGGGACGCTATATGAAGATATTTGAAGAAAACAAACCCATGCTGAAGGATCCGGATGAGATCTATCCGGGACAGATGTTGCGAATTCCTCCGGCGTAGTTTTTCAGTCTGGTTTACCTACGCCCGCTGCCGGTTCGGGCGTGGGGCATTGGCGGCCCGAGTCTTGAAAGAATTGCTTGGCGCGGAGCGCCAGACTCTTTACCATTGAAAGGACAATCAATAGCGTAGCAACACACGATCTCTGATCGTGGCCTTCTGCGCAAATGAGTCACGATCATTATCCGCTTGGGGGGGAAATGCAACCAAATTCATCCTTGACTCAAGCGGCGCCGATACTTTCCAAGCCTTTTATTTGCCGGGACTCGATAGCGCTCGCCACTTCGGATTTTGTGGAACTACGAGCTTCCGCTGGGCTGGCGATAGACCTGCGCTATGCGACGTTGAACAATTTTCTGGGACGTAACCTCTACGGTGATTTCAATAAAGCGTTCCTGCATCGTATAGCTGCCGAGAAGCTGGCGAGTGCAATTAAGACCCTATTGGAAATCAGGCCCGCCTATAAGCTTATCGTTCTTGATACGCTCAGGCCGCAAGCTATTCAGCACATTCTATGGGATCACGTTAAAGGGACCGAGCAAGAGGAATATGTGGCGGATCCGGCCAAGGGCTCTATTCATAGCTTCGGATTGGCCATCGATCTTTCCGTCCTCGATGAGTCTGGAACGGAGCTCGATATGGGAACCGCGTTTGATGACTTTACGCAGCTTGCCCAGCCGAGGTTGGAAGACGGGTTTGTTGCGGAGGGCCGTTTGACTAAACAGCACATCGAGAATCGCCGCCTTTTAAGAGGCGTGATGGAGGGCGCCGGTTTTATTCAGTTGCCGAATGAGTGGTGGCATTTCGATGCGCTTCCCGCCGCGGAAGTGAGGGCGAATTACAGGATTGTGGCGTGACGTCGATAAGCCCGTGGTCATCTAAATAAATCAATGACCTGGACAAATGATATCTCGCAGCAAAACAGCAAACGCGCCATCGTTACTGGAACGGGCGGTCTCGGTTATGAGATCGCGCTTGCGTTAGCCGGAGTTGGAGCAGAGGTTATCCTGGCCGGGCGCAACGAGCAAAAAGGTCGAGCATCGATAACATCCATATTGCAAAAATATCCGAATGCAAAAGTTCGCTTTTCGCTACTGGATCTGGCGAGCCTAGCTTCAGTCCGCGCTTTTTCGGATCGATTGCTTTCTGAAAACAAGCCGATTCATCTCCTCATTAACAACGCTGGCGTCATGTCGCCGCCTACAAGGCAAACGACGGCGGATGGTTTCGAATTGCAGTTTGGCGTTAACTACTTGGGACACTTCGCGCTGACCGCGCGTTTGCTTCCCTTATTGATCCAAAGCAAGGCGCCGAGAGTCGTGAATGTGAGCAGCCTGGCTCATCGTTCAAACAAAATAAACTTCACCAATTTGCAGGCGGAAAGAAAATACAGGGCGTTTGCCTGTTACGGTCAATCAAAGCTCGCCATGTTGATGTTCGCCTTCGAACTCCAGCGGCGTAGCGATGAAAATGGCTGGGGTCTGATTAGCACTGCTTCCCATCCTGGTTTTGCGCGCACAGATTTGGTTTTCAATGGGCCGGGCGTTCGTTCGTTAACTGGCAAGCTCTATATGTTCATGCGGCGATTCCTCAGTCATTCAGCCGCGGACGGCGCTTTGGTGACGCTATTCGCCGCCACGTCACCTCATGCTGAGCGCGCCGGATACTATGGTCCCAGTGGTTTTTTTGAAATGAGAGGTCCTGCGAAATTAGCGCATGTCGCGCGACATGCCAAAGATGTGAGTATCGCTCGCAAGTTGTGGGAGATATCAGTCGATCTTGCCGGCGTTAGCTGGCCCGGTAAGGCGTGAACTTAACGCCATTCCCAAAAATGGGTCTTACCCCCGAACAACGTATCTCGTGATCAGGAAATGCGCTTCATATGTTGATAGGTGACGTTCCAATAGATGAGAGCAATAGACATCAGGTGTTTGATATGTTGCGTGCGCTCGACACGGGCTTTCCGGGGAGGACTGTAGCTCATTATCCCGAGATACGACACCCTCCAGATTTTTATGCGCAAGAGGCGGTAAACGCTTATCAAGAGTGGATGAGTAATCCATGTGATGACACACTACAAAATGCGTATCGTGTTATCGGCGTTGCATGCCAAATAGGCGAATTCGATGCTAATCAACTTGCTCAAGCTGAAAGGCTTCAGGTTTTTGGCGGCGCCTGCTGCTTGTTGCACCAAACCGATGAAGGCATCGCCGCATTAGAAAAAGCGGTCGCTATCTACGAGCAACATCAATATGTCGGTGATAACGGCACACATGGATTGCAAAGTGCATTAACCGAGTTATGCGATGCGTTAGCAAATTACATATCGGCAATAAAAAAACAGGATGGAGTGAGTGTCGATTTTTTGGAGGAACAAAGAAGCAAATTGAGCAGGTATACAAAACAAGCCGCCAACGTATTTTACTTAGGAGATGGTGTGGCTCCAGTTGACCCTTCAGCGTATAGGATTGAACAAAGCGAGATTGCTTTTTTTAATAAAAATCATGCTGTCGGATCAATTAAGATGGGAGATTGTCTTTTACTTGATTTCGAGCATCCGGAAAAAGCAGCGGCAACTCATTACGACATTGGTTCGGGTATCAACTCGTTGCAATTGATATTTGATGATATGCCTGCAGGCATGCTGCAAACACGATATGTTGGCGCTGCGTTTCCACCGGGGCATGATAACGAAAGCGGTGCGGAATCCTCCACCACAAACGTGAATAACGTTACTGGATTTCTTTTTGATAAGAACGTGAATACATTTTCAGCCGCGATTGGCGATCCATATCAACCGACTGATGTGGTGATTGGTCCAAACCATCAAATCAAGGAGGCTATTCCGGGACGTAATAATCCCGATATGCTCCTAAGCGGCGCAAAACTCCTACTAAGGCCATGGGGCGCCCCTCTTCATATCGCGTTAGACCTGACGGTATGCGACAAGCGCGCGCCCTATCTTTTTCAAGCAAATGAGGTCGATCAGCTAAAGACCCAATGGGCTGGAAAAAATATAGAAGAACTATATGACTGGGCGAAAACACAACCGGAGAGTTCTAGCGACAGGATTCCAGTATGTGTCGGCGAAATTATGGAATGTGTACAGCGCTACAACGTCACGGTTAACCATATCCTATGTCATTTGGACAACACCGTTGAGTCATTGCCCATAAAACCTGATGCGTTTTTGGTGCACCAAGTTATCCAAGCCATTGAGCAGCACGCAATTCATCTGGGAAGTGAAGCAAACGTCGCCAATCAGCCGATGGTCGATTTCATCACGACGCAATTTTTTAAAATAAACACCATTGCGAATACCGGGGAACAGTATGTGACGGGCGACTTGGAAGGCTTGAAAGCGATAACCTATGATGAGCAGCCGATCAAGGCAATACGTGCAGCACATCAAAAGGCGATGGATCATATCGTCGAGAAATTAGATAAAACAATTTCCGACTTGAAAACATATGTGGAGATAGACCCAGCCCATAGAGCGGAGGCGATTGAAATCATCAGAAACCATTCAATATCCATAGGAGAAGGCGCGAACCAAGCCAATCAGCCGCTAGTGGACTTTGTTGGGACGAAGCTTTTTGTCCTTCGGCAAGATCCTTCTAGCAACCGCGCAGTCTATATATTCAATCGTGTTGGGTTGAACAATCTGTGGCGCCCTCAGCCTGCGATGGCGCAAACTTCTTCGCCGCAGCGTGCAGGCAGGGGAGGAAGATGATGAATATGAGTTTTTTGATCGTCAATGCCGGCGAAGCAAAGACAACATCTCCAGGTGATGGCATACGCGCCTTGGCGACATTCAATTTGGGGAAAGATATTGCCGTGACCGCATTCAACCCGGCGACGAAAGCGGCGGTCTTGGCAAGAGAAACGAACAACGAAATCCTTGAAAATATATTGAAATCATTGTTATCGCCACACGCGACAAATCCTTATCCCATTTTGCAGATAAGAATTGTCGGTGGGCAGGACAATGTGGCATGCCGCGAAAAACTGGCAATGATTGTAGAGATTATTCAGCGAGTGGACTCGGATCGACATCTTATAAATATCGCATCATGCGCCGCTAATGAGAAACCGCATCCTCAATCATTCAAATTGACTTCGTTCGATGGAAATATCGGCGTTCTTGATTAGCAACCACCATACGCTAGAGAAAACGGTTCGCCCGTTATACGTAATCTGAGCAAAAGCTTGATGTAATCGCTAGCGCTCCCGACCTATATTCAAAACACCCATTGTCATAACGCCCGCAAGCAATCCCCAGAATGCCGATCCGACTCCAAACAGCGTTACGCCAGACGCTGTCACTAGAAACGTTACGAGTGCGGGCTCCCGTTCTTGCTCATTAGCCAGCGCAGTCGTAAGTCCGTTGCCTATCGTTCCAAAAAGCGCGAGCCCCGCAATGGCGAGTACGAGTTCCTTGGGAAACGCGGCGAATAGAGCGGCGACAGTCGCCCCAAACAGTCCGATCACGATATAGAACACCCCGGCGCTCACTGCGGCGACATAGCGCCGGTCCGGATTCTCGTGCGCTTCTTTACCCAGACAAATCGCAGCGGTAATCGCGGCGAGATTCAACGCGTACGCGCCAAAAGGCGCCAATGCCAGGGTCGCTGCGCCCGTCCAACCGATGAGCGGTGAAACAGGCACGGTATAGCCGGATGCGCGAATGACGGCTACTCCCGGAATGTTCTGTGAAGCCATGGTGACGACGAATAGCGGCAGCGCTACGCCAACCAGCGAGGCGATAGAGAAGCGCGGCATTGTAAATATCGGCTTCGACAGTTCCAGCTGCACCTCACCGAGTGCGAGCAATCCTTGCGTCGCCGCAATCGAAAGTCCGACTAGCAGCGTGGCTATCACGGCATAACGGGGACTTAGGCGGCGCGCGATCAAGTATGCGCAGAACATTCCGAACGCTAGAATAAATTGCGTCTTCATCGCAACAAAAACATCCAGCCCGAAACGCAGCAGCACGCCAGCGAGCATTCCCGCTGCGATTGAAATTGGAATACGTTTGAGCGCTCGCTCGAACCAACCTGAAAAGCCACACAATGTAATCATTGCCGCCGATACGAGGAACGCTCCCGTTGCTTCGGCAAGATTCACGCCGGCGGCGCCGGTAACCAACATGGCCGCGCCGGGTGTCGACCACGCGGTCACGACAGGTGTTCGATACCGTAGCGAGAGCAGAATACAAGTAAGTCCCATGCCCAATCCTAACGCCCACATCCAGGACGCGATTTCCGCGGATGTGGCGCCCAACACCGTCGCCGCTTGAAAAACGATAGCGGCGGAGCTGGTGAATCCGACGAGCACGGTGACGAAGCCAGCTATGACGGCGGATAGAGAGAGGTCTTTTATTAGTGACATTGGCGCTTACGGGGGCATAACAGGCTCTAGGACTTCAGAATCGTATTGAGCACGCGCGGATCGATCGGTTTCGTGAGATGGTCATCAAAACCCGCCGCGAGCGCGCGTTGTTTATCCTCTTCTTGTCCCCACCCTGTAACCGCTATCAACCTGGTTTGTCGTCCCCATGGTTGATCCCGCATTCGTTTTGCAACTTCGAAGCCGGTGAGGCGCGGCATTCCAAGGTCAAGGAGCACGGTATCCGGCTGAAAGTGGATTGATATTTCAAGCGCTTCTGCGCCGTCGTAAGCCATCTTTACCTCATGACCTTGAAGACTAAGCAGCATGGCGAGACTATCCGCTGCGTCATGATTGTCATCGGCGACAAGAATTTTGTGTTTAACAAATGCGTTTTCATGAGAGCTGGTCGGCGATGCTTGTTTCTGCGCGGATGGTCGGGTGAAGGGTAAGCGCACCAGAAATTCGCTTCCGTGACCGAGGCCATCGCTATGGGCTGCGACCTGCCCGCCGTGCAATTCCACGATGCCTTTCACCAGCGAGAGACCTATTCCCAATCCGCCTTCCGTCCGGTCAAACGCGGATTTCACCTGCGAGAACATTTCGAAAACCGTGGGTAAAAACTCGGCTGCGATGCCTATGCCGTTGTCCACGACGCGAATGCTCAGGAAATTTTCGTCGCATCTCACCTGTAAGTGGATTTGGCCGCCAGGGTCGGTATATTTCGCCGCGTTTGTGAGCAGGTTGCCAATCACTTGAGAAAGGCGAAGGGCATCGACCTCGATGCGTAATCGGCCGTTTTCCAGGTCGATCGTAAGACGATGTCCTCGCGCATCGATCAATGGTCGAGCCGCTTCCACCGCCGCGTCGATTACCGAGGCGAGCTCCACGGGCTCCTTGCGTAATTCGATGGCGTTATGCGTGATCCGCGATACGTCCAACAAGTCATCAAGCAGTTGAGCCATGTGCGCTACTTGTCGCTCGATGACGTCATGGCTCCAACGGAGTTGCGTATTCGTTGCGTCGGGCGATCGGGCGATCTGCGTTGCTTGGCGAATAGGCGCGAGGGGATTTCTAAGCTCATGCGCCAGCGTCGCCAGGAACTCGTCCTTTCGCCGATCAGCCTCCCGCAATATCGCTTCCGACTTTTTGATGTCATTGATATCGATCGAGCTGCCAACGTATCCGATGAATGCGCCATCCGACGTATAGCGTGGCAGGGCGCGTGAAGCGAACCAACGATACTGGCCGTCATGTCGCCGAAATCGGAACTGCGTGTCGAACGCGTCCCGTGTTTCAAAGGCGCGCACATAGTCTGCAAAATATTTCACCGAATCGTCAGGATGAATGGCGTCGCGCCAGCACCCGCTTTGCACTTGCTCCAGCGTGCAGCCGAGGTATCGTAAATATTCGCGATTAACGAACTCGTAACCTTCGCGGTTATTCACCCATACCCATATCAGCACCGGCGCGCTATCCGCAATCAGTCGAAAACGTTGTTCGCTTTCGGCCAGCGCTTGCTCCGTGCGCTTGCGCCGGGTGATGTCTGACGAGAAGACCGTAACGCCATCTGGCGTTGGATAGATGTGATTTTCGAACCAAAGATCCCATGCGGCGTAATAGTGCTCGGACAAGATGGCGCGTTGCTCAGCGACCGCTCTGTGAAGTTCGGAATAGTATTGGTTGCCGATAGCTTCCGGGAAAACCTCCCAGATTGACCGACCGAGCAGTTCGTCCCGGCTTTTGCCAAGAAGCTGAGCGGCTCCGTCGTTGACATAGGTGTACTTCCAGTCGCGGTCATAGCTGACCAGATGATCGCCGATGCTCGCTAACAGCATGGAGAGATGTTGCTCAGCCCGTTCCAGCGCTTCGCTTTCGGCTTTAAGTCTAGTGACATCGTGTTGCACGCATACCCAGAACGTTTGCCCGTCTTGGTTAAGCGGGGCGATGTGAGCTCGCGTATAGAAAACGCCGCCGTCCTTGCGACGATTGCGCCATTCGCCTTCCCAGACCCCGGCCGCGCGTAGCTCATTGGCGATCGCCCCGAGAATGCGTTCATTCTCCGCAGAGTCGTAGGCGCTTTGAGCCGCCACATGCTTTCCTACGAGTTCTCCAGCGCTATAGCCAAACATCCTGTCCGCGGCTGTATTCGTGTAGACGATAAAGCCATTCTCGTCACAGACACTTACAGCTTCGGTCATGCATTCAAGAATGGGGGAATGAAATTGCGGAGTGGTCTCGGGGGATTTAGCCGCTGCACCCGCTGTCGTAACGGCGCGAGCCCATTCGTCTGCAATTGTGGGGTTCAGAGCAACGTATTGGGGGAGCGTGACTGAAGTCCCATCTTTTGCGAGCGTGAGGCTGTAGTTGTTAAGAAAAGCCGCCATTGCAATGTACGCTTCTTGAGTAGAAAGCCAATCTTTGCTCAT
>DATLHW010000329.1:0-8066 GCA_035539675.1 Burkholderiales bacterium
ATTTTGTGGGGGAATTCGGCTGAGGGCGATGCTGGCTCCAATCGATTTGGCGCAGCAATGCCGGACGTTTGTAGGGGAGTGATGGAGGCTTCTACACAAGTTTGCGTAGTAATGAATACTCCCTCTCCCTTGAGGGGAGAGAGCTGGGGAGAGGGTGAACGCGGTGTTAATTTGAATCATCACCCTCTCCCCTCAAGGGAGAGGAGCTTACAGCGGACTTGTGTAGGCGCTAATGCACTCAAGGGCGAAGGAGCTTTGGGTGTGGCTAAAACTCCCCCAAAAACAAATACAGCGCCCAATCCCCATCCACCGCCTTTCCCGCGCCGAGATACAACGGACCCAGAAGCGAATCCGCGCCAAAGTAAACGCCTAGCGATCGTTTAACGCCTCCCGTTCCGGGCAGATTTGTTCCGGGCGCCAATCGGCCCATCTCGAAAGACATCCCCGCATACAAGCCATCGCCAAACGCCGCGGGCAATCGGCCGATGCGGCGAAAATAAAGCAGTTGCGCCAGATCCAATTCCTGCCCGATGAATTGACCATTGCGATAGCCGGAGAGTTTGAGAAAGCCGCCCAACGTGAACGGATCGTAAATTGGCGCCTCGCCATCCAGCGTTCGCCCAAGGCGCACTGTTGCGATCAGCGTGTTGGCGTCCACTTTGAAGGCGCTGGTCCAATTGGCTTCAAGCTTGGTGTATTCGTCATCCGAGCCAAAACGTTTGCGTGCGCTGTAGACGCTCAACGCGCCCAGGTTGCCGGTGGAAATAAAACGAGCGCTGTCTGTTTGATCGTAGGCCGCATTGAATGTGATTGCGCCTTGTCGCGCATCGAAGTCGGGCAGGTTCGCGGCGCCGATACGCGTTCTCGCGTTCAAATCGCCGCGAACGTATCCCACGCGCGCCTCGCCGTAACGATCGAGTTGCACACCGACATCCAGGCCGACCTGATTCGTGGTGACTTGATATTGCGCAACGCGCCGATCGCCCTCGAATATCTCAACCGGCTGACGCTTCCCTTCGATTCGCGGCGAGATGAAAAAGTATCCGGTCTCATCGAACGGCTGCCGAAATTCCGAGAGATACCGGCGGACCTGCCCAATCTGAACTTCGTTCTTCCAATCTGCGCCCAAGGCGTTCAGCCAAGTCTGCTGATGACTCACGAGCAAATTGAACGCAGCGTCCCCTTCGAAGTCGGACGACAGTCCGAGGCCGAAACGAAGATAGTCCGGCCCCCAGGATTTTTCTGTTCCGTTGATCTGCAACACGCGTTTGCCGCCTTCCTGCAACACGCGATAATTAAGCCGCTCGAAGTCGCCGCGGCCATACAAACGACTAATGCTCTTGCGAATGCGTTCGGGGTCTTCCACATCGCCAGGCTTCACATCAATCGCCGCTTTAACGAGTTTCGGATTGACGCGATTCAAGCCTTCGACGCGAACCTCATCAATGAACGGACTTTTGACGACGATTCGTCGTTGCTTCTTAAGCCGGGCGGCGTATTCCTTCTCCGGCAGACTGTATCGTCGAAGCGCGTCCGAGGCGGCCAGGACCGCGCCTTCGCCAAGCGGGATCATGCTGGCCACTTGTTCGAAATCTGTTGAGGCGAGATTGCCAAGTTCCGGTGAAATCAGAATGTCGTGCGCCTTTAGACTATCCAACTGAGCCTGCACATTCTGTTCGGTAAGAATGTTGATCATCTGCAATGTAATTCCTAGCAGTGATCCCAGATCCTCGCGTTTCAGCAGCGGCGTGCCCAGGTTCACGGCGATGACCACATCAGCGCCCATCTCCCGCACGACATCGACCGGCAGATTGCGCGTAAGCCCGCCATCGAGATAAATGCGTTCGCCTATCTGCGCCGGCGCCATGCCGCCGGGCACCGACATGCTGGCGCGCATGACAGTCGCTAAGTCTCCAGCGCTGAAGACCGTCATGCGGCCATTCTCCGCGTCCGTCGCTACCGCTCGAAAGGGAATGCGCAGGCGATCGAAGTTATCCGTTTCAAATGCGCCTGCGGCCAATTCACGGAACAGCAAATCTATTTTCTGACCATTGATTACGCCCCGCTGATAGAGCAGATCGGCGCCACGCATTCCCAACTCCAGTCTGAGATACGTGACCTCGTCCTGTTTGCGTCGGTAGGGTAAGTCTTCCCGGGGCGGCCGATCGGTGAGGATATCGTTCCAGTTCACTGCGACGATACGCGCCTCCATTTCCTCTGGGGACGTTCCAGCCGCATAGGTCCCTCCTACCAGCGCGCCCATGCTGGTGGCGGCTATGCAATCAATCGGAATGCGCAATTGCTCCAGCGCCTTCAATACGCCGATGTGCGCGGCGCCTCTAGCCCCGCCGCCGGACAGCGCGAGCCCGACGCGTGGACGAGAGTCCCCCGGGGCGCGCTCGCCGCAGGCCGCTTGCGCCGCGTTGCATGTTAAGAGGGCCGCCAGCGCGAAAACTGAAAATGTCCGGTTAATCATGATCGAGGTGGCTTGTCATGGGGTTATATTACGGTATCTCTGTTAGGGGGAACTCGCACTTGTTTATCGGGGGCGCATCTATATTCCAAACCTGTAGCCGGATTAGCGCAGCGTAATCCGGGAGCGATGGCGTTCCGTAGAAATACTTCGCGGATTACGCTGCTCTAATCCGAACTACCCAATCCTGAAACGCATACGAGCGGATCGAGTTGCGTTGACACGCAAGCATGCGCAGGCCGCCGGAGGCTGAAACTTCGTCCGCATGGTGACTTTTCAGTTGGCTTCCAAGGATTTTTTGCCGGAAGTGTGCATCCAATAAAAATGAGTCGCTGGCCTAGTCTTTCAATGGTATAAAATTCCCCCCCTTCGGCGCCCTCAAGTCCAGTCCCAAGGCTGGATCTATGCTGACAAAAATCCGTCATAAACGTAGCGCTAAGTAATGAGGGCTGCTATAGATACTCAGGAAACGGGTGTCTGTAATTCGCTCTATCCGGCGTGGTCGATTGGACGAATTCATGCTCGTTCACCGAATCGGAGGGGTAAAGATGGGGAAGCGGTCGGCCGCCGTTTCTACCTTCAGTAAGAGAAATACAAAGCAGGCGGGGTAGAGAAAATGACGTTCATTGCTTCCGGCAATGGAGCCGTTTGTTTCTGAACTGCAGATAGAGAATATTGGATAACAGCGTAATGTCCCAAGACGATAACGACTCGGAAGAGTCCGCCAATTCAAAAGCGAATGACCAACAACAGGCAAGTTTTCCCATCGTAGGGATAGGCGCTTCCGCTGGAGGGCTTGAGGCGTTTGAGACGTTTTTTCACCACCTTCCCCCCGATACCGGCATGGCTTTCCTGTTGGCGCCCCATCTCGATCCGGAGCATGCAAGCGCCCTGGCCGAGATAATGCAGCGAGCCACGAAAATGCCCGTGGTGGAGGCCGAGGACCGGATGGCCCTCGAGCCGAACCGAGTCTATGTAATTCCGCCGAACCGGGAAATGAAGGTGTCCTGGGGAGCCGTGCGGCTCGTAACTCCGGATTTGCCGCGAGGGCAGCGGATGCCTATCGATTCCTTTCTTCGTTCGCTGGCCGATGCGCAAAAAGAGCGGGCCATCGGCGTAATTTTTTCCGGGACCGGCACCGATGGGACATTAGGGCTTAGGGCTATTCAGGGCGCGGGCGGTTGGTGCTTTGTTCAGACCCCGGCCACGGCGAAGTTCGACGGGATGCCTCTCAGCGCGATCCGTAGCGGGGTTGCAACCTATGTCATGCCGGTTGACGAGATGCCGGCGAAGCTCATGGTCTGCGCGAACGCGATCCTGGATGACAAGCGTGAATTACTCCCGACCGTAACAACCAAGTCGACTGGATTCGCTCAAATATTGACGCTCCTGCGATTAGGAACGGGACACGATTTTTCGTCTTACAAATCCAGCACGATTGGCCGGCGGATAGAACGGCAGATGAATATTCACGGCATTGGGGACGTGGATGCCTATGTCCAATATCTAAGAGAGCATCCCGAAGAAGTGCAAGTTCTATTCAAAGAGCTTCTTATCAATGTGACCAGTTTTTTTAGGGACTCCGACGCGTTTGACGCGCTGGAGGCCGATGTTCTGCCGATGCTCTTTAGGAACAAAGCGCCCGACTACGTCTTTAGGATCTGGGTGGCTGGGTGCGCCACGGGTGAAGAGGCATACTCCATCGCCTTCCTGTTCAGGGAGTACATGGATGAGATCGGGCAAGAGTTCAAGGTGCAAATCTATGCGACTGATCTTTGCGCCGATGCAATTGCAATCGCTCGCGCCGGTCTGTATCCGCCCAATATTTCCATCGACGTTTCCCAGGCCAGGCTGCGGCGTTTTTTTACGAAAGAGGATGGCGGCTATCGGGTCAAGAAAGAAATTCGGGAAATGGTCGTCTTCGCCGTACAGAACGTCATCAAGGATCCTCCTTTCACCAGGCTGGACCTGTTAAGTTGCCGAAATCTTTTTATCTACCTTGAAACGGAATTGCAGAATCGAGTGATCTCCACGTTTCATTACGCGCTGAAGCCGGGTGGCGTGCTTTTACTCAGTCCCTCCGAAAGTATAGGGGCGCATAATGATTTGTTTTCGCAGATCAACAGAAAGTGGAAAATCTATCAGACGAACGCCACTATCGTATCCACCCGCCACCTCATGGCCAAGCGGCCTGTGGGAACAAATGAGCAAAGTGTGAAGGAGCCCGTTGTCGAAGTGAAGAAAGCCAAAGAAATCAGTCTTGCCGAATTGACCAAAAGGGCGTTGCTGCAATCTTATGCGCCCGCCTCCGTGCTCACCGATGAAAAGGGCAACGTGCTTTATGTGCATGGCGACACCGGTAAGTATTTGCGGCCGCCTCCTGGTCACGCCACGTTAAATGTGGCGGATATGGCCCGGGACGGCCTGCAAACGGAGCTGCGTAGCGCTATTGTCGCCGCGACCACGCATAAAGTGCCTGCGATTTGCAAAGACCTGCCGGTTTGGACGAATGACGATGTCCAGCATGTGGATATCACCGTCAGACCGCTGATCGATTCTGATGCCGGTCATGGATTTCTGGTCGTTAGCTTCCAGGATCTTCCGCTTCCAAAGAAGCGCAAAACGAACCGCGCAAAACGGGCTGTTGAAACAGAAGAATCCCAGCGCGTGCAAGAGTTGCAACAAGAGCTCGCTCACAAAAAATCGACGCTCCAAGCCACTATCGAAGAGCAGCAATCGTCTAACGAAGAACTCAAGTCCATCAATGAAGAACTGCAATCCACGAACGAGGAACTGCAGTCCACAAACGAAGAACTTGAGACATCGAAGGAGGAGTTGCAGTCGGTCAATGAAGAACTGGTGACGGTGAACGCCGAGTTGCAGGCAAAAATAGAGCAACTCGCCATGATGCAGAACGACTTGAAAAACCTGTTCGATAATACCGGCGTCGGCACGATTTTTCTCGATATGGAACTGGTCATCAAACGTTTCAACCGGGACGCCACCAAAGTATTCCGTTTGGCCGCGTCAGATGTGGGCCGCTCGCTGGCGGACATCAAGCCAAATGTCGATGGCGCGGACTTGATCGCCGAAGCGCAGGCCGTCCTGAATTCACTCGATTTCCGAGAGAGGGAAGTAAGCACGACCACTAACGAGTGGTATCTCGTACGGGTCGCGCCCTATCAGACGCTGGAAAATGTGATCGAAGGTGTTGTGCTTACGTTTACCAATATCACAAAACAAAAGCTGGTGGAGGCGCAGTTGCAGGAGTCGAGCGAGTACGCCGGAAGCATTGTGGATACCGTACGCGAGTCGCTGATCGTTCTGGATGCCGACCTCAGAATCGTCTCCGCTAGTCGATCCTATTACCATGCTTTTCATGTTACGCAAGAAGAGACAATTGGTCTTTATCTCTACGACATCGGCGCCCAACAGTGGAACATCCCGCATCTTAGGCATTTACTGGAGGCGGTCCTGCCGACGAACTCGAGCTTTGATAATGTCGAAGTGGAGGGAGAATTCGGCGCCGTTGGGCATCGGAAGTTTCTATTGAATGCTCGGCGGGTGTTTGGATCCGGCGGACAAACTAAATTAATTCTCCTGGCGATGGAAGACGTTACGGGTCGTCAAATAGATTAGGAAATTCTTCCAGCGGAGGTCGTCAGACCTCCGCGGAAGTAGGGGGGAGTTAGAAACTGTTCGAGATCTGTAGCGAGCGGGCCGAGTTTGAGGCGAGGAGCGGACGCGTACAAATAGTACGCAGAGCACCGGAGCCTCAAAATCGGGTCGCGCAGTAAGATCTCGAAAGGTTCTTAGAAGTTGATGGTGTTGTTTGCGTCCTGAGTCGACGTGACGTTTGACCGGATTTTGGACTTGTCCAAGAAAGCCACGTTGTTGCCGTTTTCGTTGACGACGTTTTGCGTTTGGCTGATCAACTGAGTTGCATCGAACGAAGAAAAATTGGGTTTGTATTGGTCGTAGCTCAGTCCTGAGTACACACTGCCTTTAGCCATACCGCCATGTACAGCGGCCATTGCTTTGCCATCGAGTTCTTCGGTGCGGGGAAGGTCTTTGATCATCAGTGCTTTCATTTCAGTTCTCCTAAAAGTAAATAAAGGGTTTGGCGATTCATGCTGAGCAGTTTTGTTGCGCTCGATAGAGACTAGAGCACGCGTTGTGCCAGTTATGAAAAGTCATTGCTGACAGATTACTAAGTCACTGAAAATTTATAGGATGTGGAGAAAGAGGGCATGCGTCTCGATAATTTCTAAGCGGCATCACGACATCGAGTGGTGGGTTTGACGCAACAGTAATCGAAACAATGTTGGCGATGGCGCGACACATGTCCATCACCGGTACGGTCATGGATTTGTACTATAGTTTTTTTATTGGGTCCCGGACCAGCCGCCGGTCTCAAGGCAATCGCTCTAAATGGCGTCTACCGTGTGTAGGAGCGAGCTTGCTCGCGAATGACGGCTGATCGCGAGCAAACTCGCTAAGTACTTGTGCAAAAGTTTTCCAGCAAGGCGCGTCGACGCAGACAGTACACAGTTAGTACGGCAAGGAGAGCTAAGCAGGGGTTTCGAGCAGCATGCTGCGAGCCTGCGCAGCGGCTGTCCGATGTAGCGGACAGCGCACGGGCAACGCCGCTAGAAGACTTTGGCGCAAGTACTTACGACCGCCGCGATCAGTAGTCGAATGGGTTGCTGAATTTTCATCTCCACGGTTTGAAAAAATTGAGGCGTTCGTCCTATCGTTTGCCTACATTGGTTGCAAAAGCAGACGAAACAACGGCTACGTTGTCAAATGAAGACCCGGGAGTTCAACTTGAAAGCGTATGGCTAGTCTCTCTGACGCGATACGCGCCTTTCATAGCGGCGGTCTGTCCCACAACGAGTTTTTCTCACGGATCGATCGCGCACTGGCGGCGGATCACGCTGACTCCACAGGGCTGTTAGCAGTTCTTGCCAAGGAACACGCCAAGGTTCCGCTGCCGCCTGATGTGTACGCAGAAGTGCGTCGACGCATCGAGGATTTGATGCGGCCGGCGCATCGGTTCACTGCTGACCAAACCCGTATGCAGACAAACGATAGTGATGATTCGCGTCCAGAACGAGTGACCTCGCCGCCAAGCGGCTCTATCGATAAACCTATCGTCGAGCTGGATCGGATGAAGGGCATCGGAGACACGCTGAACGGCCGGTTTCTGCTGAAGGAGTGTCTTGGTTTTGGCGGCATGGGCACCGTGTATAAGGCGCTGGACCTGCGCAAGCTGGAGGCGTCCGACCGCAATCCTTACATCGCCATCAAAGTTCTAAACGTCCAATTTCGCGGTCATCCGAAATCGTTGATCGCGTTGCAGCGCGAAGCCAAGAAGGCGCAAGCGCTCGCTCATCCGAATATCGTCACCGTGTACGACTTCGATCGCGATGGATCGATGGTTTATCTGACCATGGAGTATCTGTCTGGCAAGCCGCTGAGTCAGACATTCCGAACGCCAGGCTTTACTGGAATGACTTATGCAAAGGCGCTCCCTATCATCAACGGTATGGCGAAAGCGCTGGACTATGCACACGAGCGCGGGTTTGTTCAT
>DATLHW010000330.1:0-5871 GCA_035539675.1 Burkholderiales bacterium
TTCTTTTACTTACGAACCTTCATCCAATGTCCCTCGGGCCGTCGAGGTTGACGAAAAACGACTGCGTCAGGTCTTCGTCAATTTGCTGGAGAACGGCGTCAAGTTCACCGAGCGCGGAAAGGTGGCTTTGCGGGTTCAATGTTTGCGCGCCGACGACCGGCAAGCTCGGCTGCGAGTCGAAGTCCAGGATACGGGGATCGGTATAGCAGCGGAACAATTGAACGCTATCTTCCGTCCCTTTGAGCAGGCCGGTGACTTGAAGTATCAGTATGGCGGCTCCGGGCTTGGCTTGACCATCAGCCGCGAGCTAATCCGATTGATGGGCGGCGAGATTCAGGTTGAAAGCAAGGTCGGCGAAGGGAGCCTGTTCTCATTCGAGTTGGACATTCGCAAGATTCAGACGAGAACTTCCGCATTGCATTCCGATCATTCGATCGGCTATCGGGGCGACGGAAGAAAAGTGTTGGTCGTGGATGATATACCAGCGAATCGAGCGCTCATGGTCGATGCGTTGCGGGGGCATGGATTTGAGATGCTCGAAGCCCGGAACGGTCGCGAGGGATTGGAGAAAGCCCAGAGTTTTCTTCCGGATTTAATTCTCATGGACATCGTCATGCCAGAGATGGACGGACTCGAATTGACGCGTCGCTTGCGGCGTCTCGCCGCTTTGAAGAATGTTGTCATTATTATCGTTTCCGCCAGCGCGACAAAGGAGGATGAAGCCGAAAGTCTGGCGGTCGGCGCGAATATCTTCCTGTCCAAGCCTGTCGCCATTGACTTGCTGTTGAAAGAAATCGGTCGACTCCTAAAGCTGGCGAGGGATAGCGGCGAAGGCGCGTTACCAAAATAAAAAAGATAATGGACGTTTGCTCCGGCTATTTAATTCGCGTGAATACACGCGCAGTAACTTTTCACGCGGGCTCTTAAAACCTTTTGTTCTTGCTGCTCGACCGGCTGGGCGCTGGTTGTTCAATCCCTTGCCCTATTTCGATCCCGGCCTGCATTCCTTTGGTGGATTGGTTTGGCGCGAGTCTGTTCCCCATTCCCAACATTTTGTCTTGCAACGAGGCGTTTACAACATACACGTCCGCTTTTCTCGTGACTCGATCGGGAGGGGGGGGTATCCACACATAGGCGTCCCCGGTCTTGTTATTGGAAAACATCACTTTGCTGTCTGTGGATGGCTTGAAACCGGGCATGCGGTCAAGCGAGTCGCCCATTTTTGCGTCCATGACATTGCCGGGTGGAATCAGTTTTGGATTTTCCTTGCTGATCATATCCAGGACAATGGTCAGATCGAGTTGTCGTTCAATTCCCTGGCCAGTTGCTTTTACTTGTCCAAAACCCGGCGTTGGTTTCAGCGAGGGCGTAGGGACTTGCGTAGGTTCTGGCGCCAGAGATCTCAACTGCGGGAGAGGCGGTGTTTGCGCAGGGTGCTCTGGCTGAATCGATGACGCCGGGGGAGTTAATGTCATCCGCCGGTTCAAGCGTTTCCCGACCCCATCCATGAGAGCGTTCATTTCTGGCGTGCTTGGCTTCGGCATGGTGGCCTGAGTCAATCCCTGCTTTTTCATTTCCGCAGCGAGAGCGTCTTTGAATCCTGGCTCCCTCTTAAGATCTCTTGCGGGCGCCGGGGGGGCGGTAAGGTCTAGGCTGGTGGGTATGTCTTTCGGCGTCGGCTCTGGAACGACTTTATTGCGCTGACTTTGGTTGATTGGTTCTGAGATTGTCTGTTGTGGCGGAAGGGGCGGTGTCAGTTGTGTTGGCGGCATCGGCGGCATCGGCGTCGCCGTCTGTGGCGTTTGTCTCAACGCTGGTTCTGAAGGGCGAGGCGATGAGTCTCGTGCGTTGGACTGCTCGTAAGACGGAGGCCCTTCATCAAGAACGACTTCAGTATCCCTCTGCTTCTTAGAGTAAATCGGTAAAACCACCACATCCTTATACTCCGGAGGGTTTGAGCTATTTTGTCTGCTATCGAGCAATATTGCGGGATTTATCGATTCGGCGAAATTGCGAATCGAGGCCTGGAATCGTTCGACTTGGGCGCGATCATCCAGCAGCCGGCCGAGCTCCTTCAGGTCCAGGCGGCCATCCGCGTCTGGGAAAAACTGCGCGAGGATAATTTCTTGAGCAGGATCCAGCTTCGGTAAATTCCCGCTGCGCAAATCGTCGATGATGCCGTTGACGGATAACGAGCGTTGCGAATCCTTCTTGACGGAATTGTGTGAAACATCTGGCGTCGCTGGATCGGCGACGAGTTGATCGAGCCGAGACAAGTCATCCGGCGTCAAGGGCAGCATCTCACTACGGAGGACTCCCGTTTCACCTTGGCTCATCGGCGCTAACGCCGTACAGCCCAACTGCCCGATGATTCTGCTGCTTATATCCGCAGGTAAGTCGATTATCCTGCTTGTCGCGATGTCATCCGATTTCTTCGTGTAGACAAGGCGACCATTGAGCAATCCCACGCCGTCGCGATCAATGGTTGACGAGGCGAAAAGTTTCTCTGCCGCCGCAGTCTGATTTGATTCGACAGAACCTGTTATCTGCGCCAACTGTTGGCGCACCACGTTGTCTCTAACGGGGTTGTTGAGAAATTCATACCGTTCGGGATCTATTTTGCGAAGGATGTCGTTCACCTGACTGAAATCAGGCAATGCCTCCGCGCCTAGCAATAAATCGCCGCGAATTTTGACGGTTGGTTTTTCACCCGAGTCTGGGTAAGTCACCTTAATGTTGGCCAACTC
Organism: Burkholderiales bacterium; assembly: GCA_035539675.1. Taxonomy (GTDB): domain Bacteria; phylum Pseudomonadota; class Gammaproteobacteria; order Burkholderiales; family DATLHW01; genus DATLHW01. The sequence goes on from DATLHW010000330.1 coordinate 2,748, forward strand.
TCGTTGGCCGGTATTGGTCGCTGTGCTTTGATAGCCAAATACAGGAAGTGCGAGAGTCCAGCCTGTTGTATAAGTTGTTTCCTGCATGACGCTGAGATCTTTGATGCGTAGATTTTCAGGTTTATCCCCAAGCGCTTTGACGAATTTGTGGACGTCTTCATCGTGAGGGCGTTTTCCGTCCTTGGCGATATATTCGCGAATCTGCTCCAACGCTGCTGGCGTAAACTCCATTTCAATCTTGAACGTCGTAGCGGATTCTCCCGACTGATCGGATTTTCTTCTCTTTTCGGATTTCCTTAACTTATCGATATGCGCCTGGAGTTCTGGATTCGTCTTCAAGAGTGCGCCTAACTGGGGAACATGCTTTTCAGTGAGGGCTGAATTTGCATTTTTCCCTTTTAATCTTGAAAACAAGGAATTGATGGTCAACCTCTTGGGCCGGACTTCGACGGTAACAGACTTGACGTCGCCCTTTTCGCCAACGTTCAGCGAATAGCCGTCGCTTCTTACGGAATTGCCCCATAGATCTTTGTCGAACTGCTGTGCGAAGCCCGGGAGGTCTGTTGCATGAGTGGCCTTAACGAATGCTTCGGCTTGGCTGAGTCGCCGCGTGGTGCGGGCTCCGTTGGGCCCATACTCGCTTGATCTCCCTTTTTCCCACTGCCCTCCCACAATGAAGCGCTCGGCGGCGGGAGCTAATGCGTGTTTGGCCTGGCTGGTGGCGTTGGCGGAGTTTCCGCCGCCGCCTGCGCCAATTCCCGCTTCGAAGGTGGTGGTCAGCGTGGTTGTTAACTTGACATCGCGTTTATTCCTGACTTCCTCGGATGTCTCCATCAACTCATATGGGGACATGGTTCCTTCGAATACTCCCCTTAAAGCGCCCTGCAATCTGCCCTGATCGTCCTGCTTGATGGTGAAGGTGGTCGCGTTCTCGAAGTTTTTAACAACACCGAGTTTGCTTATATTCTGGCCACCCGCATAAAAGAAAGCTTGCGCGATCGCCCACAATTTCTCTGATGCGAACAGGCCGGCGCGCACCCTGAAACCTAAAGGCGTCCCTGCGACCTCGGTTGATTTGTTTATTGAGAATTCGACGCCTTCTTCAGTTTTGGTGAGAGTGAGCCCGTGGGTTCGTTTCGCCGACGCCTCAACAAATCCTTGGAGCTGCACGAACGGGACGAGCCAGTTAATCATCAGCGGACTCACGCCGAAAAAGCTGAGCATGCCGCCTCCGCTCGACTGGAGGGAAATGCTTTCCCCGGGCTTCATGCTGTGTAACGTCTTGATATAGGAGTCAGCGAGGGCTCCGGGGCCCATGGCGCCTTGCGCCGTCGCTGCGCGATTGAGTCGATGGCTGCTTTTTAGCGCGGCGGTGACATGGTCGTACGCCTCCAGGGCGCGGTCCGCTCGATCTAGGTTCTTGTAGTTGGCATTGTAGAGCGTGGAAATTTGATTTCTATTTTCCTCGCTACTTCCATCGATCAATTCAGCCCACTGGAGAATTTCCTTTTCCGACGCCGGTTCTTGTGAGTCGTTCGCCGCCCTCGCAGCTTCGGCAAGCACTGCGTGGTCATGCACCATCTTGCCGGTCAACACGCCCCACTTGTTTTTTACCAAATGGCCTGGCGAGAGAGGATTATTTACGCCTGCGTCGACCATCTGACGTTTGCTGTCGATGTGCAAAAAGACATTTTGGTCGAGCAAAGCCTTGAACCTTGCCGTAACCGCGTCTTCCTCGCCACATACTGCGCGGCGCACGTCATAAAGCTGCTTGATGACGTTCTGGTCGGAATTCACCGTCGCCGGAGAGGCTTGGACTTTCTTGTTACGGAAGTCTTTGTTAATCGTTCCGTCCGGATTTCGGATTCCGAGTTCTTGCTCAAGTTCATCAAGGATGTTCTTGGCGTTGTCGGTAACCTTGTTTGCTATGGCGCTCTCAAACGCTTCGGCGGCTTTCCATGGCAAATCCTCCAACTTGGGAAGCGTCTCGGCGTTGCTGAGCTGACTTTGGTCGAGTATTAATTCGTTGCGAAGTTCTTGCGAGGCATTCGCGTATGCGCCCCGCGTCTGTTGTTGAAGTCGTGTGTGAGCCTTTCTCCATTGTCTCCAGCGTTCACTAAGGGTTGGTTCCGAGCCTTCTCGATGGAATATCGCCGGTACATACCACTTTCTTCCATCCCCGGTTTCCAGTTTTTCCACTTTGTCGTAAAACGTGTCGACCGCGCGTTTCTCTTGGAAATCAACCGGATGCCAAGTGCCACCACTTCGCTCCAGGATGTTCTGCTGTTGATCGACGCCGCCGACCGACCCGTTACGCAGCGTCACGAGGCGTTCCAGCTTGTTATAGGCCGCTAACTTTTCCGTCAGCGCAGCCCTCACTTGGACCCAATTCAAATTCGAGGTGCTCGTGGGGCGGCTTCCCGCCCAGACCATACCGGCGTTATCCAACACCGAAACGCTGCCATCTTGAGAAAAAGCGAGGGATCGGAGGGCTGTGCCCTTATCGGCTCCCGCTGCTGGAATGGGAGAGTTTCCCCTGATTGGCGCCAAGGGCTTATCCGAGGCGTTAGCGGGGTCCAGGAAGCCGATTCGGGCTTCCGGGTCATCGTCCACAAAAGCGATGGTTCCCATTGGCGATACCGCAAAATCCCGCACGCCGTCGGGTAACTGGATTGCGGGGCGATCCGTTAGCGGCTCCCCGTCCGGGTTTAAAGCGAGAACCTTATTGTTCTCCGTTAACGCGTAAAGCCGACTGTCCGCACCCAACTTAAGCTGCTTGATGTTCTCGGTTCTGCTTTGGTTCCACTTCTGATTCTGCGGATCCCACGCGTAGATGCGCCCGCCAATGGCCACGTACCCCAGTCCGTCAGGGGTCACCACCGGCTGGAGGTCCGCGACGGGCGTATGAACATCGACTTCCGGCAGTTCTACGCTCTTCTCGGATCCGTTTGTTTTTTTACTCTGTCCCATTCCATTTTTCGCTAGGGGGGCGGGTAGTTTCGGGTTCAGCGCTAAATGCACTCACACCCAGTCTCTATCTACTTTACGCCTTCATGTTCATCATGGGATTAACAGCAAGTCCCATGCCGGGGCTAATTGAGGCGGTTTTTATTTATAATATTGA
>DATLHW010000331.1:0-3522 GCA_035539675.1 Burkholderiales bacterium
GTCCCATCACGTTGTAATTCGGCATGGAACGCACGGCGCCCAGATAGGTCAATGTCAGCAGCGCCGCGTTACGGCCTTCCATCATCGGCAGGCCCGCTTTCGCCAGCGCGGCGAAGCTGTAGGAACTGATGTCATGCGCCATGCGGAAGTTTTCTCGCGTCAACCCGTCCAGCAAATCGCCGGCCAGCGCTTCACGCGGCGCAAAGGCGATGGAATGGACGATGCCATCCAGGCCGTCCCATTTTGATTTGAGACTCGTGAAGACTGCTTCAATTTCGTCGTCCTTCGTGACATCGCACGGCAGGATGATATCGCCGCCGAGTTCGGGCGCCAGTTTCTCCACGCGCTCCTTCAGGCCTTCGCCCGCATAGGTAAACGCCAGTTCAGCGCCTTCGCGACGCATTGCCTTGGCGATGCCGTATGCGATGGAACGATTGGATAACAAGCCAGTGACGAGAATTTTCTTGCCGGTGAGGAATCCCATGCTGTGTGCTCCGATGAAGGACGGAAATAAAGCGATGGATTCTACCGTAACTAGTGGGGCCTATACGATGGCGCTTATTGGTATAACATGACGGGACTTCCCTTTAAGCAAGCGAATGAACCCAATGAATCCGGCGAGCCCCTCGCCAAATTTTCGTTGCGGATGGCTAATGCGTTTCGCCGTCATGTTGTTCACGGCTGTCGCTATCCTTCAATCCTCCCTCGCAACAGCCGCCGATCCGCAAAAGATCCTGCGCTACGCATTCGGCGTCGCCGAGACGGGATTCGATCCGGTCGCCGTTTCCGATCGCTACTCCATAATCGTGATGGAGAACATTTTTGATCCGATGCTCACCTACGACTATCTCGCCCGTCCCGCCAAACTTGCACCGAACACGCTGGAAGCTATGCCGGAAGTGTCGGACAGCGGCGCCACTTATGTTTTCCGTTTGAAGCGAGGCATTTATTTCACGGCCGATCCCGCGTTCAACGGCGCCAAACGTGAACTGACCGCTCAGGATTACGCCTATAGCCTGCGTCGGTTATACGATCCCAAACTGCGATCTCCTTGGCTGTTTTTAGTGGAGGGGAAGATTATTGGCGCTGATCAGGTGATGGCCGACGCAAAGAAGACGGGCAAATACAACTACGACGCGCCCATCGCAGGGCTGACGGTGCTGGATCGCTACACCTTGCGTATTCGGCTCAACGAGCCTGATTACAACATGCTGTACATCCTCGCTATGCCGGCTACGTCGGCGGTGGCGCGTGAAGTGGTCGAACATTACGGGGACAACATCTCCGAGCATCCCGTTGGTACCGGGCCGTTTGTGCTAGCGCAGTGGCGGCGCGCGAGCAGAATCGCTCTGGACGCCAATCCGAATTACCGCGAGGAATATTTCACCGCGACGCCCGAGGACACGCCAATCGATCGAGCAATCGTTGCCGAGTTGCAAGGGAAGAAGCTGCCCTTAATCGGCCGTGTCGAGGTGGAGATTATTGACGAGCATCTGCCCTACTTATTGGCCTTTCTCAATAAGGATCACGACATCCTTGGCGGATTGCCCGGCGACTTCGTCGACAAGATCACGCCGGGTGGGAAATTGGCTCCCAATCTCGTGAAGCAAGGCGTTCGCATGGAGCGCAAGCCCGAGCTTGACCTTACGTACACCTACTACAACATGAAGGACCCCGTCGTGGGCGGGTATAAGCCCGAGAAAGTGGCGTTGCGCAGAGCATTGAATCTCGCCTATGACAATGAAGCCGAGATTCGAATCCTGCGCCGCGGTCTGGCCATTCAAGCGCAAGGACCTATTCCCCCTGGAGCTGCGGGACATGATCCGAAGTTCCGCACGACTGCGGGAGAGTACAACCCCGCTAAGGCGAAGGCGCTTTTGGATATGTTCGGGTACGCTGACCGCGATGGCGATGGCTGGCGTGAGCTGCCCGACGGCAACGCTTTGACGATCGAGATCGCATCGCCGCCTTCTTCAAACAGCAGGGAATTCGATGATCTCTGGCAGAAGTCGGCCGCAGCGATTGGCGTTCGAGTGACATTTAAGAAAGAGCGTTGGCCCGATCTCGTGAAGCAAGGCAAGCTGGGAAAAATCCAGGTCGGTAATTACTCCGCCTGGGGAGCAGACTATCCCGACGGCGACAATTTTCTGCAATTGCTTTACGGTCCCAACGCGGGGCAGTCAAACGACTCCCGCTTTCAACTGCCCGAGTTCGACCGGCTTTACGATCAAGCGAAGAAAATGCGCGACTCGCCCGAACGAACCCGCTTGTATCAGGAAATGACCAAGCTTGTGCAGGTCTATGCGCCATGGAAGCTTGGCGCGCATCGAATTAGCACGACGTTACATCATCCGTGGGTCAAGGGACTGAAGACCCATCCCATCGTCAACTCAGCGTGGAAGTATGTCGATATCGATGTGGAGGAAAAGCGAAGGGTGAAGGATGGGGGCTGACGTTCTTCGATATCGCGGAGCCCTTGCCGCACTGTTGATGCTGGTATCCCCGCCGGTATTTTGTCGAGTCATCCTGCCCATCTACGACGAGAAAAGCATGACCAGCGCCTGCGAAGTCGGGCTGGAAAGCGTGAAGCGCGGCATGGTCGAAATGGAGGCTTTGTCGCCAAAGGCTGGATCGGCGGCGGTGTTCTCTATTTGGAACGACTTCGAGATCGAGTTGGAAGATGTTGTAGAGCATGCCTATCTCACCTCGTCCGTGCATACCGACGCCAAGACGCGCGCCGCCGCCGAAGCGTGCAAACTGCAATACGACAAATTCAGCACGGAGCTGTATCAGAACGAAAAGCTCTATCGGCTTCTCGCGGCTCTCAAGCCCGCCGACCTGATCGACCGACAACTGAAAAGGGATCTTTTGGAAAAGTTTGAAGATGGCGGCGTATCTCTGCCATCCGAGAAACGCGAACGAGCCCGCCAAATTTTTCAGAAGCTGGAGTTATTGCGTCAAGAGTATGAGCGCAACGTTCAAGAGAACAAGGCGCGGCTCGATTTCACCTCGGAGGAAATGAAAGGGTTGCCGCAGTCTTACGTGGAGAACGCAAAGAAAAACGAAAAGGGCGCCTATCTATTGGGCTTCGACTACCCCGATTACTTGCCTTTCATGGCCAACGCCGACGATGAGTTGGCTCGCAAACGTTACTACATCGCTTTCACTAATCGAGGCACGGCGAAAAATTTGGAAGCGATGAAGGAAATCGCCTCGTTGCGCAAGGATCTGGCGAATCTTTACGGGTTGCCGAGCTATAGTCGCTTCGCCACGCGGCGGCTTATGGCCAAAGACCCGCAAACCGTGCGCAAGTTTCTTGATGAAGTGAAAGCTGCGGTTAACGTCGGCGAAGCCAGAGAACTGGCCGAGATGCGCGAGCTCAAAGCGAAGTTAACGGGAAAGCGCATCGATGAAGTGAAGGTCAACCGCTGGGATGTTTCCTATTATCAGGAAAAAATCCGCAAGGCTCGCTTTAACATCGATCAGGAAGCCTTACGCAAGTATTTCCCGGTGCAAGGCGCC
>DATLHW010000332.1:0-5657 GCA_035539675.1 Burkholderiales bacterium
CGTCCTCCACCGGCTGGTTTGCTTCCTTAGCAAGACTCTTAATGGCGTCCAGATGACTGGATATGTTTGACGCATGGAAGGAAGTAGGCATGCGGATAATTCCTCATTTTGTTGCGGTGGCGTCCCCTTAAAGAGTTATGCGAATTCAGAATACGGGATGGCGGGAGTCGAGTTCGGGTACATGCTGCAAGACTTACAGTGACTAGGCGGTTTTTACGTTCAAACTTTCTGATCGCGCAAAAATGATTTTGCATACAACCCCCTTAGGGGGCATTCCAGGCTCCACAACTCAAGCGTCTTTAGCTGTTTGTGTCTAACGATTCATTTGACTTTAGCAATACCGAGAAAATTCATCAGGTGTGCGCACTAAATAATCGAGAGGGCGGAAAAATGGGCCTGCGATTTGCTTGAATATTTTTTCGCGGGGGGCGTATGGGTCCTCAGGCGAGTGATTTTTCAATCGAGTTGTTTGTACTGTCCCACGGAAATATAGATATAGGAGTAATCATCATGGCTGGAATCGGTGACTTTTTTGAAAGCCCCACGGGAGGGGGAGTGGTTGTGGGTTTGGCTGCGGCAGTGCTTACCCCCGTAATTGTTCCCATATTGGTTTCGGTGGCGAAGCCGCTTTTGAAGTCCGCCATCAAGAGCGGCATCTTCCTATATGAGAAGGGGAAGGAAACGGCCGCCGAGATATCCGAAATGGTTGACGATGTCGCTGCTGAAGCGAGATCGGAAATGGCGGGCGCACATGCTGGTGGCGGAACGGCGGCGATGACTGAAAAACTAACTTACGAGGAACATCCTGAACGTGAGGGGCGAGGAAAGCGAGGAGCCGATAAAGCGCCTAAAGAGGAAGCATGAGGCTACCTGACGCTTATTTGATACATGCAAGCCAAGGCCGCGCCCGAATACAGATTCCCTCCAAGCGGCATGACGCCGCTTATTTTGATCGCGTCGGGCGCGAGCTTATTAAGATTCCCGAAATAGTCAGGGTTCAGGCGAACCCGCTATCTGCAAGTGTGCTCGTGGAGTATGAATCCCTGCGTCAAGCGCATGAGGCGACAATGCAAGCGGTGGGCGCTTATTGCATGAATCGAGAGATGTTCCATCTTTCTGTCGAGGCTGTCGGTGATCGGGTAACGTTGTTAAGCGAGTCTATTCGACAGAGGGTGAAGGGGATTAACGACGGCATACGGGAAGGTAGCGGCGGACTGCTTGATCTCGGGTCACTTGGTTTTATCGGACTTGGTTCGTTTGCGCTTCTACAGGCCAAACGAGGGAATTTGTTGGGACCCGCCTCGACCGTGTTCTTCCAGGCGCTCACAGCGCTCGCCTACTCACGTCCTGATTTGCGGCCGAGTAAGAAAAGTTGAGGCCAGTCCGGTAAAGAAGCTACAACAACATTCCGTAACATTCCATTGTTATAATCCGGCCCGTCTTCCACCATAAGAACGAGGTCGGACCATGGCTCATCATCTGCACTGCGCGCATCACGTGCCTGGCAGGTTGCGTTTGAAGGTCTCCTCCATCAAGGGGCATCCCCAGAGGGCTCGATCGCTGGAGAATTGGTTGCTTGCTCTCGATGGTGTTTACTCCGCGACCGCTAATCCGCTGACAGGCAGTATTGTCGTTACCTACGATGTGACAGGGTTGTCGGCCTCCAAGATCCTCGTGCGTTTGGAAGCGGCTGGTTGTGCGTTAGTAGGGGAAGGACAGTATGGCAGGCCACAACTGGCAAGGGTGGGAGTCAGTCTTGGCGATCGTCTGCTGGATAAAATTCTCGATGTCGCGCTGGAGCGTTCAGCGACGGCGTTGATTAGTGCGCTGATTTAAACCAAGGGCTCATTTATATAATCCAAGTTGTTCCCTACAAACTTCTTGCCTGGCACGGTATTGGTATCTACACCAGTTTGCGCGTAGGCCACTAATACTCCCTCTCCCTTGAGGGGAGAGGGCTGGGGAGAGGGTGAGAGCGGTGTTAATTTGAACCATCACCCTCTCCCCAACCCCTCTCCCCTCAAGGGAGAGGGGCTTAACGCAGAATCCAAAAAACGATCCCGCTCTATAAACGTTGTAACAAACTTTCCGCCTTATCCACCGCCTCCCACGGCAAGTTTAAATCCATCCTTCCCACATGACCGTAAGCAGCGAGCTTCTGGTAGAAGCTTGCTTTGCGTAGCGCTGGCAGTCGCCGCAGATTGAATTGCCGAATAATCGCGGCTGGTCGAAAGTCGAAGTGTGTTTCGATCAAGGACGCGAGCGTGGCGTCGTCCACTTTGCCGGCGCCAAAAGTTTCGACTTGTACGCTGACAGGCCGGGATAGTCCGATCGTATAAGACAGTTGCACCTCGCATTCATCGGCGAGGTTCGCGGCGACAATATTCTTGGCCGCATAACGGGCGGCGTAAGCGCCGATACGGTCGATTCTCCCCGGCCCTTTGCCGGAAAGCGCGGAGCCGCTGTGGCGTGAGTATTCGCCGTAAGTATCGATGGCGTTCTTGCGGCCGGTCAGCCCGGAGTGGGTGGGGGGGCCGCCGCCGATGAATGGCCCTTCCGGATTAATGAAAATGCGGGTGTCTCGATCAGGCTTCACGGGTTCATCGATGAAGGCTGGTTCGATGACTGTTTGCATCAAATCGTCGCGTAGCGTTTTGAGATCGCGAGATTCATCCACCCGTTCGCTGGCCACAAGCGTGATGGAATGGATTCGATGCGGTCTTCGGTTACGGTACTCGACGCCAATCTGGGTGCTGCCGTCCGCGCCAAGGTAAGGCAGCTGTTGTTCCAATCGCGCTGTGGTCAAACGTCGCGCAAGCTTATGCGCAAGCCAGATAGGCAAGGGCATCAACGCCGGTGTTTGTTTGCAAGCGAATCCGAAAAGCGTCACCTGATTGCGCGCAGGCGTTCGTTCGATCTCCTCGTCATCCATATCGCTTTCGTCTTTGTTCACATATGTGTTACGAGGCGATCTTTGCAGGCTGGTCATCACCGAACAAGTTTTCGCATCGAATGTCGATTCGTCATAACCGATCTCTTGAATCACTTGGCGGGCGAGGTTAGGGATATCCACATTGATCCCATTATCGAAGCGGGCCGCCACGAACAGAATGCCAGTGGATACCGCGCATTCCGCAACGATGTTGGTGAAGGGATCCAGCAGTAAAAACCGATCGACGATGGCGTCGCTGATGAGATCGCACAGTTTGTCCGGATGTCCCTCGGTGACGGATTCCGAAGTGAACATGAAGTTCTGTTTCATGGAAGTACTCCTTGTTTCAAGGGGACTGATGTGGTTTCTTAGCCGCGGTCAAATTAAACCGCCATGCTGTAGGAGCGAGCTTGCTCGCGATCAACCGTTGAATCGCGAGCAAGCTCGCTCCTACAGCGCAGTGGTTAACTGAGAGGGGTCATAGACTTTTGTGGATACCGTTTTTTCATAGACTGCGAATCGAAACCGCCCTTTGTAACCTCATTAATCAAAAGCGGCGCCAATGCTCCAACGCCCATGGCCAGCAAATCGCTGGGCATGGGCGGCGTGAGACCCAGGAAGCGGCGCAATCCCGGAAAGACGAGGCACGACGCCTGCGCGACAAGGGAACCTCCGACCGCCATCTTCAAGTACGGGTTGGAGGGAAGTTGTTTCCCCAACATGCCATAACGTTTCGATCGCGAACTAAGCGCATGGATTATTTGCGCCACGGACAAGGTTGAGAACGCCACGCCGCTTGCCCTGGCGCCGGGACCATTGCGCAGGAATGTATACGCGTAAGCGCCCATTGTTCCGGCGGTAATCGTCGTCGCTTCGAACGCAACACGCTTAAGTTCCTTGGCTGAGATGATCGCTTCCCCGGAAGGACGCGGCGGCCGTTTCAGCACATCGGGTTCGGGTGGTTCAACCGCCAGCGCCAGTGCGGGAAAAATGTCCGAGATGAGGTTGATCCATAGCAATTGGATAGGGCTGAGCGGTTGGCCCATGCCGCCGGCAATCGAGATCACCATGACTTCGATTTCCGAAAGATTGGTCGACAGCAGATAGTGGATGGACTTTCTAATGTTGTCGTAGATGGTTCGTCCGCGGTTAACGGCGATCATCATGGTTTGCAGATCGTCGTCTTCCAGCACCACATCGGCGACTGTGCGAGCCACGTCGGTTCCGGTATGCCCCATCGCCACGCCGATGTCGGCGGTTTTCAGGGCTGGTCCATCATTGATGCCGTCGCCGGTCATAGCCACGACCTTGCCAGCGCTTTGCAAGGCTTGAACGATGCGTAGCTTCTGGGTCGGACTGACGCGTGCAAAAACGTTGACTCGCGGCGCTAGCGTCGCCAGCACGGTCGGCTCCAGTCGCTCCAGGTGGGTGGTGTCCAGCACTTCCAATGTTTTTCCATTACCCAGGTTAAGACTGCTGCCCACCGAATAGGCGGTCGCGCTTTGATCACCCGTGATCATGACCGTGTCGATGCCCGCTCCGTGAAAATCGGCAATCAGACTTTCAACCCCTTCCCGTATGGGATCTTCCATGCCGACGAGTCCGACCCAGATAAGATCGCGGCTGCTATCGGCGATATCGCCTTCGGTATAGCGATAGGCGAAACCCAGCACACGCAATGCGCGGCCGGCCATGCGTTCATTTTCGAGGTTTATTGTCCGCCGCTGTTCGTCCTGTAGCATGAGTTTGCGTTCGTCCTTCGAATACCAACGACACATGCCTAGCACTTCGGTAGGACTTCCCTTGACCGCTAGCAGACGGCGTTTGCCCGCGCTGTGTAGCGTCGCCATGAACAACCGGCTTTCGGCTCGATACTGTACTTTCAGCAACTTGTATTTTTGTCTGCACGCCAGGACATCGATATCGGCGTCCAGCGCCATTTGAACGAGCGCGTTTTCAGTGGGACTACCTCGAAGAGCCCAGGCGCCTTTTTCGTCCGCAACTTGCGTTTCGTTGCACAGCACGGCGACCTGCATGAGTCGCTGAAGCGTTTTGTCTCCCGATGGATCATCTTGCATATGATCGCGGCCGACGCTTCCATTGACGGTGCTCCAGGGACCGATGTTCAAATCGACGACCGACATCTGGTTTTTTGTGACCGTGCCTGTTTTATCCAGACAAATCGTTTGCACGGCGCCGAGCGTTTCAACAGCGGCCAAACGGCGAATCAGCACATGACGTTTGCGCATATCCGAGACGCCCAGCGCCAGCGTTGTCGTCGCCACCGTGGGTAACCCCTCGGGCACGGCTGCGACCGCTAGCGAAATCGACCCCTTGAGCATCTGCAGAAAACCATATCCTCGCAACATGCCCAACACAAATACGCCACCGCAAATAGCGCCGGAAAGCAAAGCGAGCTGCGTCCCCATCTCATTCAATTGCCGCTGAATGGGTGTTTCCGGCGGGCGAGTGATATCCATTAGAGATTGAATCGCGCCAATCTCGGTGTCCTGCCCGGTCGCTGTCACCACGGCGACGCCGCTGCCGCCAGTGACAATCGTCCCCTTGAATACCATATTCGTCCGATCGGCGAGTGGCGCGATCGGCTCGGTCAGTCGATCCGCAGACTTGAACACGGGCAAGCTTTCTCCCGTCAGGGCGGATTCATCGATGCTCAGATTATGCTGTTCCAGCATTCGGGCATCGGCGGCGATATAGGCGCCCG